>CAMNGO010000221.1 GCA_946538445.1 uncultured Lachnospiraceae bacterium | reverse complement strand
TCAGAATTGCGATTGATTTCTTCATGATCTTGCTCCTCTCTACTTGCTTGTATAATAGGTACGACGGAACCGCTTTGCTGTGCCATTCCTTTTGATATGACAGATCTTTACCTTATAATTGGACAAAGGTGCCAAAACTTCGCCGGTATCCGTTCTGCTTACCTGAAGATATCTGGCAATTGCTCTTGCATCGGCCTCAGCCAGCTTCTGCAGCTGTTCTTTCGTGCAGAGGAAATCATAAAAATCATCTTCATTATCAATGAATCCATGTTCTATGATTACAGCAGGTATGTCTTTTTTGACAAGCTTTCGAAGGAGAGCATAGTAATCTGCCGGTTTCCCGTTTTCATAATCATAATCGCTGGAAGCCCTCATCAGCAGTCCATTATTATGAAGACCCACCTCAGATAGTTCGAGAGCGATATTACAGCCTAATCGCTGTGCTGCCTTTCCAATCTCTTTCTTGTAATTGCCAAGTGGTACTACCACAGAAAAACCACTTGCATAACCACCGGCACCTACCAAGGTATTGTTATGCAAACTCACAAAGAGGTCAGCATTCTTCTTGATTGCAAATCTGGCTCTTTCATCCGGATAAAGAAAGACATCTTCTGTCCTTGTCATGATCACTTCAATGTTATCATATTGCTTTAGTTCTCTCTTCAGAAATCTGGCTATTTTGAAATTTACCGTTTTTTCATGGATTCTTCCCTCTTCTGTCTGGAAGAACGCTCCGGTATCATTTCCTCCATGGCCAGGGTCAATAACCACCCGGTAGATCTTTTCTTCCGCTTCGGTGGTTGTGGCAGCCTCTTCCGTGGCAGCGGTGCTGGCATCAGCGGCCGCCTTTCTCTTCTCTTCCTCTTCCTCATTGCGCTTAATCCCATAACGGATGGAAACGGCAAGAATCAGGGTACTGATATATAGGAACAAAAAGAGTAAAATGCGTTCGTAATCTTCACGGTTCATCATGTCATGTCTACTTCCCTCCATTTAAATTAGTCTAAACTACCCAATACATAGTGAATATTCTAACATACAATCTGTCAAAAAACATACCAAATTTCAAATGTAAGAATACTTTAATAATTGAACTATTTACTAGAATTTTTCTCCGGCCGATACTCCCATACGGTTGATCTGTGTGGCGATATACCCTGCGCCATAACCGTTATCAATGTTCACGACTGCGACTCCGTTAGCACAGGAATTGATCATGGTAAGAAGAGCAGAAAGGCCGTGAAAGCTGGCTCCGTAGCCGACGGAAGTGGGAACCGCTATGATGGGTTTGTCCACCAGACCTCCGATCACGCTGGCCAAAGCTCCTTCCATACCGGCGACAGTTATCACACAATTGGCAGACTGAATGGGATCCAGTTTTGATAGCAGACGATGGATTCCACTGACACCGACATCATAGACCCGTTCCACATATGAACCAAAGTATTCTGCAGTGCATGCTGCCTCCTCAGCTACAGGGATATCAGCGGTACCGGCTGTGCACACGGCAATCTTACCGATCCTCTTCTTCCCTTCTCTCTCGTACTTCAGGATCCGAGACACTTTGTCATATTGAATGCAGGGAATGTAGTCCCGGATCAATTCATACTGATGTTCGGAAGCTCTGGTGCCGAAAACTTCTCCGTTGGATTCGTAGATATGGCGATATATGCGGATCAGATGTTCATCTGTCTTACCACTGCAATATACCACTTCCGGAAAACCGGAACGAATCTCCCGATGAGTATCAAGCTTGGCAAATCCCTCCAGTTCCTCGAAGGGCTTCTTCCGAAAATACAACTCAGCCTCTTCCAGAGAAATCTCTCCTTTTTTCAATTGTTCCAATACCATTCTGGTTTCCATGTCCGGTCTCCTTTCCGGATTTCTTTATAATCCTTTTATACAATCAGATTGGGGTAGCGTCTCCATCTGATTGTATAATCTGCAGAAGGATATGTCAAATGGGTGAAAAGCCAAAAAAATAATGATTTTTTAGTAGACGAACCGATTTATTTATTCTATAATATTAAGGATTCTTTTCCGGAGAAAAGATTATCTAACTGAGTAAACAGGAGGAAATGTATATATGAGTAAACCATATTATCTCACTACGGCCATCGCCTACACTTCCGGAAAACCACACATCGGAAATACTTATGAGGTGGTTCTGGCAGATGCCATTGCGAGATTTAAGAGAAAAGAAGGTTATGACGTCCGCTTCCAGACCGGTACGGATGAACATGGCCAGAAGATCGAGTTGAAAGCCCAGGAGGCCGGTGTGACACCGAAAGCTTTTGTGGATAATGTTGCCGGTGAAATCAAGAACATCTGGGATCTGATGAACACATCCTATGATAAATTCGTCCGCACCACCGATGATTATCATGAGAAAACGGTACAGAAGATCTTTAAGAAGCTTTACGATCAGGGAGACATCTATAAAGGCTATTATGAAGGCCTGTACTGTACTCCTTGCGAGTCTTTCTTTACGGAATCCCAGCTTGTGGATGGAAAATGTCCCGACTGCGGACGCCCGGTAGGCCATGCCAAAGAGGAAGCATATTTCTTCAAGATGAGTAAATATGCTGACCGTCTCATGAAATACATCGAGGATCACCCGGAATTCATTCAGCCGGAGTCCCGCAAAAATGAGATGATCAACAACTTCCTGAAACCTGGTCTTCAGGACCTCTGTGTCTCCAGAACTTCTTTCTCCTGGGGTATTCCGGTAGATTTTGATCCCAAACATGTAGTCTATGTATGGCTTGATGCTCTCAGCAACTACATTACCACCATGGGATTTGACGTGGATGGTAATCACGGAGAACTCTTCAAGAAATACTGGCCTGCTGACCTCCATCTCATCGGCAAGGATATCGTACGTTTCCATACCATTTACTGGCCGATCTTTTTGATGGCTCTGGATGTTCCGCTTCCAAAACAGGTATTCGGTCATCCATGGCTTCTGGTAGGAAGCGGCAAGATGAGTAAGTCAAAAGGAAATGTGATCTATGCGGATGATCTGGTTGACCTGTTCGGTGTGGATGCAGTCCGCTACTTTGTACTTCACGAGATGCCTTTTGAAAATGACGGTATCATTACCTGGGAACTTCTGGTGGAACGAATCAATTCGGACCTTGCCAATACATTAGGCAACCTGGTTAACCGTACCATCTCCATGTCCAATAAATATTTTGACGGTGTTGTTGCCAACACCGGAGTTTCCGACGGATTCGACAAAGACCTGATCGATGTCGCTCTGGATACCAAGCATAAGGTGATCCGTAAGATGGAACAGCTCAGAGTGGCTGACGCCATGACAGAGATCTTTAATCTCTTTAAGCGTTGCAACAAATATATCGACGAGACAACTCCATGGGTGCTTGCCAAA
>CAMNGO010000220.1 GCA_946538445.1 uncultured Lachnospiraceae bacterium | reverse complement strand
GAAAACTCTCAAGGTGACCTTCACTGTTGTGAACCCATAAAAATTTCTCAACTATTTATTCCAATGATTATCTCTCCCCCCTCTTGCATCGTATAAATCTATGAAGGCATTCAATGAATCGCAAGAGTGGGGGAGAATACTATGAAAACTATTATTAAGAAAGCTTGGTTTGTTGTTTTAACTTTATGTGTAGTCGCATGTTCCGGCATGGTGTCAAAACTGGATGTCAAGGCATCTTCAGGCAGTTATACCATCTATGTAAACCGTCAGAGCAACATCGTTAATGTAGTAGATGATAATAGTAATAAGGTGGTCAGAGCTATGTATTGTTCCACCGGAAAAGATAACGGCACCATCACAGGTACCTTCCATACGGAGGAGAAATACCGCTGGCACGCTCTTTTCGGTGATGTATACGGTCAGTACTGTACCAGGATCCACGGCTCCTACCTTTTCCATTCCATCCCTTATTTTTCCGAGAATCACGGTGCGATGGAGACAGAGGAATTCAATAAACTTGGAACACAGGCTTCCATGGGATGTGTACGTCTTGCGGTAGCAGATGCCAAATGGATCTATGATCACTGTGACAGTGGAACCACAGTTGTGATTGGTGACAAGAAGAAACTGGTCAAACCCGAGTTTGATCCTATTAAAATCTCCACAAAGAAAAAAGCCGGATGGGATCCCACGGACCCGGATGAGGATAATCCATACCGTCCTACCCTGAAACTGGTTGCCAAAGAAAACAAGATCATCAAAAAAGGGGATTCCTTTGATCCCATGCGTGGTATCAAAGTATCTTCCAAGACCTGTGATAAGGCAACTCTTTTATCCAGAGTGTCCATCAACGGAACGGTTGATACCGACACCATCGGATCCTACAAAGTGAAATACTCTGTAAAAGATCCTGTGACAGAATTAAAAAAATCCCTTGTGATAACTTATGAAGTGGTGGATTAACTGATCACCCATCTGTGGTGACTGCCATCTTTATCCTTGGTGATGATTAACTGATCCTCGATCTCTTGTTTGAGCTCCGTAACATGGGAAATGATTCCAATCAGTTTGGAAGTATCCGCCATGTTATGGAGTATTTTTATTGCCTGTCCTCTGGAATGATCATCGAGAGAGCCAAATCCTTCATCGATAAACATCATATCAAGATTGACGGCAGCAGAATTCTCCTGAATCTGATCTGCCATGCCAAGGGCCAGTGATAAGGCAGCCATGAAGGATTCCCCGCCGGACAAGGTCCTGACCTCTCTCTCCCTGCCGGTGACAGTGGAATATACCATAAGATCCAGGCCATGATTCTTTCCCTCTCCTGCTTTATCCAGTTCGTACATCCTGAGAACGAACTGGCCGCCGGACATCTCCTGGAAGCGGAGATTTGCCGCATGAAGGATCCTCTCCAGGTAATAACGCTGGACAAATGTCTCGATATCCATCCGGGATCCGGAAACTTTACCGGCAAGACGCTGGTAGAGAGAATCCAGCCGGTTGTATTCTTCCATGATATTTCTTCTCTCTTCCATTCTCGGGGAAAGCTCCTGAAGCACCCTCTCGTCGATCTCATGATATCTTTTGATCAAATCGTACTTCTTCTGTCTGTCGGACAGCCTTTCCTCTGCCTGTAACATGTTTTCCTTCAGTTGCAGCAGGTCCGGTCTCTGTTGATTTCCGATCAGATTCAGTGCAGTTTTCTTTTGGGTATCCGCTGCGGTTTTTCTCTGATTATGATCCTCGATCTTCCTGCGGAATGACTCAGCATCTTCCCTCGTATATGCAGAAATGATGTCTTCCCATCTTCTTTGGTCAGGTGCTTTTTCTTCCAATATCTTTTGATAGGCTTTTTTTCTCTCGTCGCAGGTTATCCGATATGCGGGGAGCGTTTCCAGACATTGCCTGATCAAGGCTTCCGCTGTATCTTTTGCCTTTTTGGCCCTCCGGGCAGCTTCGTGGGCTTCTTCATATGCCACTTCCCTGGCTCTTTTGTTTTCTTTGGCATCCGCCAGGGATTTCTTCGCCTCTTCCGCTGAATCATACGCTCTGGAATCCATCAGAGTACGGTATCTCTCTGTCTTGGCAGCCAGAGAGGCAGCAGACTCTGCCAGGGTCCGGGAAGCTTCTTCCATTCCCTTCTGAAGCAGAGATTTCTTTTCTTCCACTCCATGCAGGGATTCCTCCAGAGTCTGGAACATTTTTTTATCCTTATTTATCCTGAGTTCTTCCTGTGCGAGCAGATTTCTTTTATCATCGATCAGCTTCTTTATCTCAGAAAGAGAAGTCTTTTCTTCTTCTCCGGATAATTCTCTTTGTCCTGTACTCCCTGATTCCATAATGCCCGAAAGATCAAAACCCTTTTTCTTCAACTGCTCCATCAGGCGTCGCTTATGGTTAACATAGTTTTCTTCTTTTCCCTGAAAGATCTGATTTTGGGTTACGGAATCCTCATTTTTATCTGTCATGCTCTTATGCAGGATCAGTAGTTCCCGATTCAGACTCTCAATATGTTCCCTGGTCAGATCCTGATGTTCCGGTAAGAGTGGATGGGGATCCGGGTGATGGGTGGAACCACAGACAGGGCAGGGCTGCCCCGGGACCAGCTTTTCCCTGGCAATGATTCCTGCCTGGGCATCATAGAAAGCATTCTGTTGTTCTATGTAATGATGATTGGCCTGATTATAGGCATCCCTGGCGCGAACGTACCTTTTCCTGGCCTGCTCGGAATTCTCTCTCTGTTTTTTCCATTCTTCCAGATCATCCTCAACAACATCATAGTCTGATTCTATCGCCTCTAACTCAGAATAAGCTGCGCGATTTTTTTCTTCTTCCACAGCAATTGTGCTCAGATCCTGGTACTGTTTCCTCCAGATCTTCTCCTGTTCCCCAAGCTCTTTCAAGTCTTTCTTGGCACTCTTTTCCAGGTTTTCTGCCTCACTTTTTGACTTCCTTAGGGAAAGGATCTCTTTCTCTGTCTCCCCAATATCCCGAAAGAGTTTGATTGCCTTATTTACCCTATCCTGAACCTTAGAGTATGCGGCGATCTCCTCCTCCTTTTCCAGTTCCCTCTTCTTCTCTGTCTCCTCTGCCGAACGATATGTTGACTGAAGGGAGGGCAAGATCTCTTCCTGTTTCTTAAGCTGAGCCTCTGTATCTGTCACCAGCTTTTCCGCATCCACATAGGGGTCGTACACTGCTTTGATATCATATGAGGCATGGATATCGGAGATTAGTTGTCCCAGGGAAAGAATCTCTCTCTCCTCCCCTTTACACGACTCCAGTTCCTTCTCCGACCGGTCCAGTTGTTGATAGAACTCATCCAGTTTTTCTCCGGCCTGACAGATATCACGGTGCTTGTCTCTCTCCCGTCTGGCTCTTTCCAAATCA
>CAMNGO010000219.1 GCA_946538445.1 uncultured Lachnospiraceae bacterium | reverse complement strand
CTATGTATCCCATTCTCAGATCCGTAAATTCAACCTGAAGACAGGGGACATCCTGAAAGGGAACATAAAGTTCAACTCGCCCAATGACCGGTATGCGGCCCTGATCTATATCGAGTCCGTCAACGGATACAAACCCTATGAGGCACAAAGACGTAAGAATTTTGAGGACCTGACCCCCATCTTTCCAAATGAGCGGATCCGCCTTGAGATTCCGGGAGGACCGGTCTCCGTGCGTATGCTGGACCTTTTGTCCCCCATCGGTAAAGGGCAGAGGGGCATGATCGTTTCCCAGCCGAAGACGGGAAAAACCACTCTGCTGAAGCAGATTGCCAAGAGCATCATCCAATCCGAACCTGATATGAAGGTGATCGTCCTTCTGATCGACGAACGTCCCGAGGAAGTAACTGACATCAGGGAGTCCATCGAGGGCAAGAATGCGGAAGTCATCTACTCCACCTTTGACGAGCTGCCGGAGCACCATCGCAGGGTATCCGAGATGGTACTGGAGAGGGCGAAACGGCTGGTGGAGCATCATGAGGATGTGGTGATCCTTCTGGACAGCATCACAAGACTTGCCCGGGCTTATAACCTGATTGTTCCGCCCAGTGGCAGAACCTTGTCCGGAGGTCTTGATCCGTCGGCTCTCCACATGCCCAAAAAATTCTTCGGGGCAGCCAGAAATATGCGGGAAGGGGGCAGCCTTACCATCCTGGCCACCGCTCTGGTTGATACCGGAAGCAAGATGGATGATGTGGTGTTCGAGGAATTCAAAGGAACCGGCAACATGGAGGTAGTTCTGGACAGGAGACTGGCAGAAAAACGGATCTTCCCTGCCATCAATATCCAGAAATCCGGAACCAGGAGAGAGGATCTACTCCTTACCAAAGAAGAACAGGAGATCGGCTACGCCCTTCACAGAGAGATGTCCGGCCCACGCTCCGAGGAGAACATGGAACAGATCCTTAAGATCTTCCGGAATTCCAGAACCAATGCCGAGTTCATCTCCACTATGAGGCAGTCTCTATTGAGGAGATGATTTCGGTAAATATGATGAAATCCCTTCCGCTGGACAGGAAGGGGGAAAGAAGCTATAGTAAACAGGAGTCGTTATGTTTAAGAAATATTTATATGTGTTTTTGATTTCGATGGTACCCGTCATAGAACTTCGTGGAGCAATCCCATTTTCCCAGGCCATTGGGCTTCCTCTGATTCCCAGTTATATCCTGGCCATAATCGGAAATATGATTCCGGTTCCCTTTATCTACTTTTTTGCCAGAAAACTACTTATATGGATGAGCGAACGGTCATCTGTGATCGGGAAAGCAGGAACCCTTCTTTTGAAAAAAGGGGAAAGGGGAGGTAAAACCCTGGAGAAAAAGGCAGGCAAAAACGGTATCTTTCTTGCTCTGCTGCTTTTTGTAGGGATTCCATTGCCCGGAACCGGAGCATGGACAGGGACCCTGGCGGCCAGTATCCTGGAGCTGGATTTTAAGACCAGTGTCACTGCCTGTATGGGTGGCGTTCTCCTGGCCGGTATCATCATGAGTTCGGGAAGCAGGATCGTCATGTGGATTATGAGCCTGTTCTGAGAGGATAAGAATCAAAAGTGACAAAGAAAAGGAAAAGGAGGAAGTATCATTATGATGAGAAAGGGGAATTTTATTAGCAGGATGTATGGATTTGACAGTCTGTCCATCTTCTTTCTGCTGATTTGCTGTATCCTGAATCTGATCACCTTTGCGCGTCCTGTCGGATCCTTTTTATACCTGGGAGTCGTCGGCTATGTGTTTCTGATTTTATGTGTAATACGGGCAGTTTCCGCTGATCATGAACAGAGACGAAGAGAAAATGAAGTGTTTCTTGACCGGTTGAACCCCCTGTTTCGAGGGCTGGATCAGAGAGAAGAAGAGAGAGGGCAGAAAGAGATATTTAAATTCTTCAACTGCCCGGACTGTAAACAAAGGATACGTGTTCCGCGCGGGAAAGGAAAGATTGAGATTACCTGCCCTCAGTGCGGCGCGAAATTTGTTAAGAAGACCTGAGACGCTCTGCTGCCTTTTTAGAATAGATGCAGCCGCAGTAGTCCTGCCGATAGAGACCATATTCTTTTGATAATTCGATGGAGCGGAGATATCCGCTCCTTTTTTTGAAGTCAGAAGGGAGATGTGCCACACCGTATTTCTTAGCCAGTTCCTCCCCAATCTCATTGATCCACTGAGCATTTTTATGTGGGCTGATGGAGAGGGTGGTGGCAAAGTAATCCGCATGATTCCTGACGGCTTCCCTGGCTGCCTCCTCCATACGAAGTTCATAGCAGGCATGACAGCGAAGTCCCCGTTCCGGGAGATCTTCCATTCCCTGGGCCATGGCAAAGAAACGCTCCGGATTATAAGCCCCTTCGAGAAAACGGATTTCTTCTTCGTAGCCGGCCTCTTTCACAAAGCGGCGGATCTCCTCCACCCGTCTTTTGTATTCCGATTCCGGATTTATGTTGGGATTATAATAAAACAGAAGGATATTAAAATATTTATGAAGATATTCCAGAACATAACTGGAGCATGGTGCACAGCAGGCATGGAGGAGCAAGACAGGTTTATCCTCATTTTTCTCCAGCTTCTCTATGATCTGATCCAGTTGTTTTTGATAATTCTCCTTAGCCATGGGCTTCCTCCCTTGTATGTTATCTGATTTCAGTATTGTCGCATATCCGGCGGGAAAAAGCAACATCGGCGTGAAAATGGAATCCTTGTAATTAGATGCATTTTATGGTAGAATTGGCTGAATTGTAAAATGACTTGCAGAACAGAATCCCCTGAAAAAGAATTGAAAGAAAATCTCAAGATTTCCATTAAAATGTGAATATTCTTTTAATTCTCTTTTCCAATTGGTGATTTTTAGCAGGATATATGTTATCATACCAAAGGTGATAAGTACTATATTAGGAGGAAGCATATGTTTCGAAAAAAGAAAGCAAAGGATAAAGAGATACAGAATACCTTTGTTGACGAGCATATAGATCTGTCCGACGACTGGTCGGAGGAGGAATCCCTTAAAGATCCGGAGAAACTGGATGATCTGGAAGAACTTGAGGATCTTGACAGTAAGGATGACGAGAAGGATTCCAAGGAAAAAGAAAAAAAGAGCAATACCTTTGATGTCGGCGATGGAGAGTACATGATCGAGGATGAGAAGAAGATATCCGGTAAGAAGATCGCTGCCATCGTAGCAGGTGTCCTGCTGCTGGCCGGTGTCGGGATTTTTTTCCTCGTCAAAAATATGGGCGCAGGGGAAGACAGCAAGGTTTACGTGGAATCCGTAGGGGTTATAACCGGGTTGAGTTCTGCCAATGGCGGTACTAACCGATACACCGGAGAGGTGGAAGCCCAGGAGTCATGGAAGATTACTTTGGATGCCGATATGTCCGTAG
>CAMNGO010000218.1 GCA_946538445.1 uncultured Lachnospiraceae bacterium | reverse complement strand
ATCATTAATTTGTTTGACTTGAGCAGAAAAATCAGGGACTTCAGGTATATCAGGAATCTCTGTTTCTTTCATGGTCTCGGTATCTTCTTCTGCTTGCTCTTTTAATGATTTTAAGTCTTTTGAATCTGCTTTTTCATCTACTTTCAATTCTTCATATGTAGGAAGTTTTTCAGGCACTGACACTTTAGTGCTCTCTACAGATTCCATGAATGACTTAAGAGTATCAAGAGTTTTCTCATCAAAAGGTGCCACCCCTTTATTTATTACCTCTTGAGCTGCATTGGAAGCGTCTTCCAGAGAAGTGTTCTGATCTATAATTCCTTGTACAGCTTCATTATAAGGAAGTGCTTTTTCATTGTATGTTTTTAATTCTTGATTGTAAGCATCTACTGATTCTTTTGTTGCATCCAATGCATTTTGGCATCCAGAAATTGCGACTACCATTGCAATTATGATTGTTACTACCAAAAGTGTTTTTTTCATTTTCTTCTCTCCCCCTTATCAAGACTGGTTAATTCGGTTTCATAGTATTAATTATATCGTAAGCGATTAGTTATCACCCGTACAACAGGCTTATGGGAAGCCGCATCGACTCAAATCGGCAGCTTCCCCGGATTTTCAGGTGTGTATGTTTCTGTATCCATCTGACCTTTACAGCGTTCCTGTATGAAATCACTCCATGGCAAAAGATGTTTTATGCCTTCGGGCGAATCTTTCAGGCCCGGCATAAACAGCAGCAGGGTGTATAAATACTGAAACGCATTCAGATGATTGGATTTTGCGGTCTCTATGAGGCTCAGCACGATCGCGCTTGCCTGTGCTCCTTCTGGTGTATTATGGAACAGGAAGGCTTTCCTCGACATGGCATAGGACTTGGCGCGGCGTTCCGCCGCATTATTCGAGATCTCACATCGACCATCAAGAAGGTAATTCATAAGGGTCTCCTTATGATTCCTGGCATAGTTGACCGCTTTTTCCAGCTTGCTCCCGCCCGCCGGATCTAAAGTTTCAAGCCATTGCCAGAATTCTTCCCAGATGGCAGGTTCTGTCTCATCTCTTCGGGCCTTCCGTTCTTCCGGCGGAAGATCCCGGTAGAGCCGTTCTTTAAAGAACAGCCGGTTGCAGAACAAGACCCCTTTTTCTGCCGGTGTCAGGTCCTCTCTTCCCGCGATATCGGAGACCGGTTCGGGGATCTCCTGCTCCGAGCGGATATCCAGCAACTTCAGGGATTTCCTGCGGTTGGATGGCACCGCTTCATAGAACTTCCGGCGGCAATGCGCCAGGCAGCAGCAAAGGATAACATCCTCAAGCTTTCCGTAGGCCGCATAGCCGTCACAGTGGACATAGCCGGCGTAACCCTTCAGGAATTTAAGGAGATACTCGCTTTTCCGTCCGGGCTGGTAGTCATAGAGGATGATCGGGGGCTTTCCGTCCGTCCCGGTCAGATAGATCCAGAAATAAGATCTCTGTGTCGCCTCCCTTCCCGGTTCATGCAGGACCTGTCCGGGTGTTTCATCCGCATGGATGACGTCCCTCTTCAGGAAGATCCGGTACAGGGCATCCCAGACAGGCTTGAGATATTCCAGGGCACACCGGTTATACCAGTTGGCGAGGGTCTCCCTCCCTATGGGAACCCCTTTCTGCCGGTAATCCTGCTCCTGCCGGTAAAAAGGCAGGTGGATCCCGGATTTCTCATACATCACCATGGCCACCATGGATGGCGATGCGGGACTGTGGGGCAGGAGCGGCTCCGGTGTCTTTCCTCCGATGATCGTCGTATCAAGCTCTGACTTGCAGACCGGGCAGACCAGGGTCTCCTGGTAATAATGGACACGTTCTACTTTGGCGGGCGTGATACGGAGCTCTTCCCGGACATACTTGTAACCCAGGTGTTCCATCTCGGCATCACAGTCAGGACAGCCACGCTCCCCTTCGGGGATATCACAGTAGACATCCTTCACAGGGAGGGCTTCATACAGGTCTTTCCTGAGGGATTTCGGCTTTTTTGTGCGTATATGTTCCTTTACCGTGACCTGGGTCTCTTCCCCGGATTGGACCTCATCCTCCGGTCCTTTTTCAGAAGGATCCTTTCCGGTCTTTTCACTGGAGGTTCCAAAGAGCTTCCGCTGGAGTTCGTTCAGAGTCTCCTGGAGGTTTGCGATCATTGCCCTGAGCTCTTTGATCGTCTGCTCCTGTTCTTTATTCACTTTTGTCAGCAATTCGATCAGCTGATCTTTGTCTGACATAGCCTGTCCTGCCTTTCTTTTTTCTATATACATTATAAGAAAAAAGCGGCTCCCGGGCAAATCCGCCAGAAAACATATCCGTCAATCTGACGGCTTATTTAAGCGGTGGATAACTCTTTTGAGTGGGAAAGATCCGGGAGATTTTCCTCTCAGATCCCTGGTTGTCCACCGGGAAAGGCCTCACTTGAAAAGGCATTGTGGATACAGCCGGGAATAAAAATGCAAACGGTTTCCGGCATCGGGAGAACCGGGAAAATAAAAAAATATTTTTCTCTGTTTTGCACAAAAAGTCAGTAATCTTTCTTCCCTTTGGAAGGCTGGATCGCCTTTGGCTGCTCGATGGACAGTCCTTCAAGGAGCCACCGATATTCCTGCCTGGTAAGGGGACGGACTTCCGATGAAGTCCTTGGCCACTGGAAGCGGCCAGATTCCAGGCGCTTATATAACAGAACAAACCCTGTCCGATCATGGTAGAGGGCCTTGATCCTGTCAGCCCTCCTTCCGCAGAAAAGGAACAGGGCGTTAGTATAAGGATCCATATCGTAGGTGTCCCGGATGATCGCCATCAGACCGTCAATGGATTTCCTCATATCGGTATAGCCGGTAATCAGGAACAGCTTTGATATCCGGGAAATATCGCCTAACACAGACCTCCTACGGCTGAGAGGGTATTCCGTATCACGTCGTTATCCGCACCATTCCTTATCTCGATCTCGACATTTCGGAACCGGATGCATATGGCTGTTCCGATTGAAGGATTGGGGAAATGAGGGATCGGCTCAGAAGTAACGGCCGGCAGAGGAACATCGCTATCACGGATCTCTACGGGGACCACTTCCTGTCGGAGAGATATCTTACAGGAAGAAGTTGCTTCAGGGATATCGCAGGACTTTTTCCGCAGCCTTCTCAAATGATAGTAAAAGTTGCTGCGGGTGATACCATGCCTGTCGCACCAGTCTTTATCGGTGAGGCCACTGGAACGGCACTCTTTGATCAGTTCCATCCATTCCTGATCCGTTCGGTTTGATCGTTTTTGAACCATTCTTGTTTCACTCCTTAAATGAGGATTAGGAGTGAGTCAGGATTGGACTGGACAGACTTGAAGTAAACGTGTCTGAAGTCCTGATAATAAATGCAACTATGAAATGATCACTCCTATACAGGGTGATTATCTCATGCAATTACCGGTATGAAAAACCGGGGT
>CAMNGO010000217.1 GCA_946538445.1 uncultured Lachnospiraceae bacterium | reverse complement strand
ATGAATTCCATGATTGTAAATGAAGAGCTGACTATGAATGTCCCGGAGGGATTTCATATCATGACAGAGGAGGAACTGGCACAACTTAAATATTTTGATAAACCCATGTGGCTCATAACGGATCCGGATCGTCATATCATTTTCACCATTTCCTGGAGAAAGAGTGGTCTGGCAGCCCTTCTGCTAAAGCCAAAAGAAGTGATAAAAAAGATGGAGCCACAGCTTCGGAAAGCTATGAAACCCTATGACTATAGGTTTCAGGATTATCTTGAGACAGACATGGGAGGTCAACAAGCGGAAGGTTTTCTGTATGCCTATAGATCCAAGGAAATCGACATGTGCGGAGTGGCATTTTCTGTGAAGAAGGGAAAGGTATTTTATTATATATACTGCTATATGAGGGAGGAACTTCTGGGAAAAAGCAGGCCGGTACTGGAAGAAATAATGCAAGGAGCTATCTGGACTTGATTAGATAACAGGGAGACGAGAATCATGTTTTTTATGATGGGTATTACACAGGGCAGGAAAGAGTTGCCTTTTACTCAGACAGTGATCTGTGATCGCTGTGGTTCATATGGAAGATATATGGTCTTTATGACATATACCGTTTTATCTTTATTTTTTATTCCCGTCTTCCGATGGGGAAAGAAGTATTATGTGAAGATGTCCTGCTGTGGGGCAACTTACGAATTAGACAGAGAAGTTGGACGAGAGATTGAACGGGGATTGAATGTGGAGATATGCCCCGGAGATCTGGACTACATGGGCGGGCAGAATCCTTATAGCTATTCCAATCATTGGGATGACCGGGACGATGATGATCAGCCCAAGGAAATCAGTCAGAATAACTCCTATATAACAGTTATCAAACGATGCCCAAACTGTGGTTTTTCCACAGAAGAAGACTACGAATACTGCCCCAAATGCGGCAGTCACTTGGAGTAGCAGGAGGGGCTTGGTAAGAGGGGTCAGACCCCTTAATGGGGTCTGACCCCCTATCGACCCTCTATCATAGAAAGAGAGAATTCATTATGACTTTAAAAGAGTTGGAAATCGGTAAATCTGCCAGCATAGTTTCAGTGGGGGGCAGCGGGGCTCTCAGGCAGCACATCCTGGATATGGGTGTTACCCCCGGCACGGAGGTGACGGTGGTGAAATACGCCCCCATGGGGGATCCGGTGGAGATCCGTGTGCATGGATATGAGCTGACTCTGCGCATGGATGACGCCGCTAAGATAGAGATTCAACCCATCCCTGCTTCTGTGCAGAAGGAGGAGCAGAGGAAAGAGAAACAGAGGAAACACCATCCCGGTTTTGGTGAGGGTGGTAAATTCCATCCTAAGGGAAGTGGCAACCCCCTCCCGGAAGGTACTATCTTGACATTTGCATTGGTGGGTAATCAGAATAGTGGTAAAACTACCTTGTTTAACCAGCTTACAGGATCCAGGCAACATGTAGGGAACTTCCCGGGTGTGACGGTGGACAGAAAGGATGGTATCATCCTGGGACAAAAGGACACTTTGATTACAGACTTGCCGGGCATCTATTCCATGTCCCCATACTCCAGCGAGGAGTTGGTTTCCCGGGATTTTGTGATCAAGGAGAAACCCAAAGCCGTCATCAATATCGTGGATGCTACCAACATCGAGAGAAATCTGTACCTGACCATGCAATTGCTGGAGATGGATGTTCCGGTAGTTGTGGCTTTAAATATGATGGATGAGGTGACTAGCAATGGTGGTTCCATCGATGTGAACAGCCTGGAGGAGATGCTGGGAACTCCTGTAGTTCCTATCTCAGCAGCAAAAAATCAAGGTATCCAGGAGCTGGTGGAGCATGCTATTCATATCGCAAAGTATCAGGAGAAACCTCTACGTCAGGATTTCTGTGACCAAAATGCCCGTGGTGGAGCAGTTCATCGATGCCTTCATGCCGTGATGCATCTGATCGAAGACCATGCAATACAGGCGGAATTACCTATTCGTTTTGCCGCCAGCAAAGTGATTGAAGGGGATGAGGCGATCCTGGAGAGCCTGAACCTTGATCAAAATGAAAAAGAGTTGTTGGAGCATCTGACTCTCCAGATGGAAAAAGAGTGTGGTATGGATAAGAATGCTGCCATGGCTGACATGAGATTTTCCTTTATCATGAAAGCCTGCGATGCCTGTGTGGTCAAACCTCGGGAAAACAAAGGTCTGGAGAAGAGCCAGAAGTTGGACCGTATCCTTACAGGAAAATATACCGCCCTTCCTATCTTTGCTCTTATCATGGGGCTGGTGTTTTACCTGACATTTAATGTTATCGGAGCCTGGCTACAAGATCTGCTGGCTCTGGGGATCAGCGTTCTGACAAATGTTGTAGACCAGGCTTTGACCTCAGCCGGAGTCAGTGAAGTACTTCATGGACTGATTATTAAGGGAATCTTTGAAGGTGTAGGAAGCGTGCTGAGTTTCCTCCCCATTATCGTAACCATGTTTTTCTTCCTTTCTATGCTGGAGGACAGTGGATATATCGCCAGGGTTGCATTCTTTATGGATAAGCTCCTGAGGAAACTGGGACTGTCCGGTCGAAGTATCGTTCCTATGCTCATCGGTTTCGGCTGCACGGTTCCCGCCGTTATGTCATCCCGTACTCTCCCCAGCGAGAGAGACCGTAAGATGACAATTCTGCTGACACCATTTATGAGCTGTACCGCAAAACTCCCCATCTATGCTTTCTTTGTAAATGCATTTTTCCCGAAGCACAAGGCGCTGATCATGGTGGGATTATATTTATTGGGAGTTTTGACCGGAATTCTCATTGCATTTCTTTATAAAGGAACCTTCTTCAAAGGGGAAGCCGTTCCTTTTGTGATGGAGTTACCAAACTATCGGATGCCCACTGCAAGAAATGTACTTCAGCTCCTATGGGAGAAGTCAAAAGACTTTCTTCAGAGAGCATTCTCGGTAATTCTAGTGGCAACCATCATCGTATGGTTCCTGCAAACCTTTGATTTCCGCTTTAATATTGTTGTAAATTCCCATGACAGTATCCTGGCCACTCTGGGCGGAGCAATTGCACCGCTCCTCGCCCCATTAGGATTGGGAGACTGGCGGATCGTCACATCCCTGATCAGTGGATTCATGGCAAAAGAAAGCGTAGTATCTGTCCTGAAAGTACTCTTTGGAGCAGAAGGAGGAGTCACAGCAGCGATGAGTCCCCTGACAGCCGGCTGTCTCCTGGTATTCAGTCTCCTGTATACCCCCTGTGTTGCAGCCATCGCCTCTATCCGCCGGGAACTGGGACATAAATGGGCAATCTACGTGGTACTCTGGCAATGCTTCATCGCCTGGGTGGCAGCCTTCCTGCTAAGGCTGATCGGTATGATGCTGGGCCTTGGATGATATAAATGCGAGTAGTGTGGAGGGGGGTCAGACCCCATGAATGGGGTCTGACCCCCCTCTCATAAATCTCCCAAAAAATA
>CAMNGO010000216.1 GCA_946538445.1 uncultured Lachnospiraceae bacterium | reverse complement strand
TCTCTATCCGCCCTTTTGTCAAGTATAAATTTTTCCGGATCAAAATAAATAGGGGGGGTCAGACCCCATTACATCGTAATGGGGTCTGACCCCCCCTGATTGATAATCTAAAATAATCCTTTATTTCTTTTCTTTCAGCAGATCGCGGATCTCAGCAAGCAGCTCTTCCTGGGTTGGGCCTGCCGGTTCCTCTTCTTTTTCTTCCTTGGCTTCCTCTTCTTCGCCTTTGATCTTTGCCGTCAGTCCATTGATTGCTTTGATCATGGTGAAGATACATAAAGCAACAATGATGAAATCAATGACATTCTGGATAAAGTTTCCGTAGTTGATGGAAGCCTCGCCGATCTTAATGCTCAAGCTGGTAAAGTTCACACCGCCGATGATCATTCCGATGATGGGCATGAGAACATCATCCACCAAAGATGTGATGATCTTCCCGAAAGCGCCACCGATGATCACGCCGACAGCCATATCCATGACATTGCCCTTCATGGCGAACTCTTTAAACTCTGCAAAAAACTTCTTCATACATATCCCTTCTTTCTTTTTATCAGTTACACATTTCATAGAAGTTATAGGTGCTTATACGATTGATTACAATATTATTTTACACCCATACTCCACTTTGAACAAGCCGGTTTTTTCCCCATGAGATAGTCTGCCACCGGTTTTAATGCGATGAGAAACCATGGAGTGTAATCCTCCGGGTGGGTTTCCACATCCCTCATAAGATCCTCCAGTCTGACCCAGCGGACTTCCTCCACTTCCCCGGAATCGAAGGAGGCCTCCCCGTCATAGGTGGCTACAAATACATGGTCGTACTCATATTCTGTCAGTCCGTTGGGGAAAGAAGCCCGGTAGACGAAGGCATGAATCTCCCGGAGGGGTCCGGCATCGATGCCCATCTCTTCCAGAAGACGCTTTCTGGCAGATTCCTCCGTATCTTCCCCCAGACCGGGATGGGAACAGCAGGTGTTGGTCCACAGACCGCCGCAATGGTACTTTGTCCGTGCCCTCCTCTGAAGAAGGATCTCATCCCCCCGATAGAGAAAGACCGAGAAAGCCCGGTGGAGGAGCCCCTCCCGGTGGGCCTTCATTTTCTCCATAGTCCCTTTCTCTTTGTCATACATATCTACCAGAACCACTTCATTTCTATCCTTCATAGGTTCACTCCGATTCTACTCTTTCTTGGTTTCCTTCCCTCTGCCTTCTCTTTCTTCCGTAAGAAAGGGTCTGCTTCAGGGCACTTACCTTATCGACGCCCGCCAGTCTCAGCTTGTGGGCATAGTCCAGGATCTCCGAGAAATCCTTGTCTGCCTCCAGTCCTGCTTCGATGAGATCCCGGCCCATCACATAGGGCCTGGCCATATATTCCCGGTAAATGGACAGTCTTTCCATCAAAAATGGCTCATTGGACTGATAGGGACCGGCTTTCAGGGCAGATATATTGTCTGCTTCCGCCAGCTGGATCAGATCATAGGGGGCCACGGACCGGTCGTACATCCGGTTGGTCTTCTTGACGGAGGATCTGTCTTTGGCCAAAATGTGGGGTTTCATGTGGAGACTCACCATATTGGTCACATAATCGATGATATGTTTCTCCGTGGTCAGCCTCTCCAGGAATCTCTCCACCAGGGGAAGGCCTTTGTGCTCATGATCATAGGCGTGAATCTGCCCATCGATCTCCTCCGTGGCCACGATCTTCCCGAAATCATGGCAGAGGGCTGCCAGCATAAAGGGAAGGGGTTCCGATACCTTCTCCCTCCGGGCTGCCGCCTGGTCCAGTACCATCATGGTGTGCACCCAGACATCCCCTTCCATATGGTGGGTCCGGTTCTGCTCCACACCGATGAGCTGCTCCAGCTCCGGAAACCAGGTGGTCAGCTGGTTCATTTTACGCAATTCTTCAAAGAAAATGGAGGGTTTGTCCGCCTTTAGCAGTGCCTTTTCCATCTCCCCGAAGACCCTCTCCCTGGCCAGGACAGACAGATCCATCCCCCGGCAGAGATCCCGGGTTTCCTCTGCGATCTCATACTGAAAGCGGGCGGCAAACTGGGCGCCACGCAAGGCCCTTAAGGGATCTTCCACAAAGGTTTCGGCACAGACATGCCGGATGCATCCCCTCTCCAGATCGGACAGTCCGGAATAGTGATCGACGATCTGGCCGGTCACCACGTCCCGCATCAGAGCATTGATGGTGAAGTCCCGCCTTCGGGCTGCTTTCCGGGTACCAAGAAAGGGATCCACGGACACTTCAAAGTCTTTGTGCCCTTTCCCGATAGCCTTCTCCGTCCTGGGCATGGCGATATCCAGCTTGTATCCCTTGAGACCGTACACCCCGAATTCGGCACCCACCTCGATCAATTGACCCTGTTCTTCCAGAATCCCCTTCAACTGAGCCGGACTGATTCCATGGATTTCAATATCCACATCTTTATTATCAATTCCAAGAATTCCATCTCTTACATATCCGCCCACAAAATAGGTGTGTCCGCCCATCCGGTCCACCCGCCGGGCTATCTGAAGGGCCATATCCAGCCCATTGCCGGCATCCGGTGCTTCCGGGCACATTTTCCGTTCTTCCGTGTACATTTCCACACCGCTCCTTTCTCTGACCGATACGGTAGCGAAGATCGTCAAGACGATTCCGATTGAATTCTCTACACTGATTTTTTTATGCAGATCGTCTTACCAAGCCTTCGGTAGACGGTAAAAAACATGGTAGTATAGCAGGCGGTTCCACCCACCAGATTAGAGATGGGCTCCGCCCAGAAGACGCCATCCACCCCCAGGAATGTCAGGGGCAGCAAGATGGTCAGGGGTACCACAATGATGGCTTTCCGGAACAAGGAGAAAAAGACCGCTCTGCTGGCAAAACCCAGGCCGGTAAATGTGGCCTGCCCCGCGAATTGGAATGCCATGAAACAGAATCCGAAGAAATAGATCTTCAGGGCATGGATTCCAAGGCGGATCATCTGGGGATCCGTCGTGAAGATTCCCATGAAAACATGGGGAATCAGCAGGATCACAACCCAGATCAGGACTGTGTATCCCGTTCCCAGAACAGACATAAAGCGAATCCCTTCTTTTACCCGCTCCGGCTCCCTTGCACCGTAATTGAAGCCAAGCACCGGCTGGGCTCCGCTGGTAAGTCCATGGATGGGCAGGGTGGTGATATCCCGGACGGAATTAATGATCGTCATCACGCCGATGTAGACATCCCCCAAGGCACCGCCATACCGCTTCAGCATCATATTGCAGGTAATCTGCACCAGGAAATTCGTCCCGTTTACCATGAAGCCCGCCATGCCAAGGGAGACGATCTCCCCGGTCATCCCCAGGCTTATCCTCATATCTTTCTTCTTCAGAGGGATCAGAATCTTGTCCCCCCGCAGGAAACAAAGGACCCACACAGCAGAAACTGTCTGGCTGATCACGGTTGCCAGGGCAGCTCCTCCCACTCC
>CAMNGO010000215.1 GCA_946538445.1 uncultured Lachnospiraceae bacterium | reverse complement strand
AAGGTATGTTTATGGCAGCCCTCACCGTTGTCATCCTCCTCCATATCACCACCATGATCCGGGTGAGTTTCCTGGGTGTTTTCATTCTGGTGATTACGGCGGTAGCAGGCTATGTGCTGACCACAGGCCTGAGTCTCGGTCAGCTGGTGCTGAAGAAACACAATTCCCTCCAGAGGATCTTTAACTCGGGCATCGGAGCCTATATCGCACTGGCTGTGATTTTTCTCATCAGTATGTTTGTGAATTATGGGGATTACATCCGCAATATTGATGAGCTTCACCTGTGGGCCCTGATACCCAAGTACATGCTGGAGCACGGGAGACTGCCCATCAAGGCCTGGCGCCTGGACCAGAATCTGGGAACCTGCTACTTTAACTATTTCTTCCAGGCCATTGCCGGATATAATGAAGGCATGATGTATGCGTCTGCAGCCCTGCTGCATTGGATCGGCTTTCTGCTTCCTTTCGGAAACAGCAAGAAGAACAACAAAGAAAACCTGGCCCTCTACTGCCTGATCATGTACATCGCCCTGTACTCGGTCTACTTTTACGGAAATAAAAACCTCTATGTTGACATCCCGGTGGCTGCATTTGCCGGAGGCGTCATTGCCTGGCTTGCCACCAACCGGAAAACAAGCATACAAAAGAGAATAATACTGGTTGTACCTGCCCTGCTTGTGATATATGATTTCAAAAAATCGGTAGGTTGGTTGATGGACCTCTTCATCATCCTTTTCCTCGTCCTGACCCTGCTCTATGACCGCGGGACCACCGAGGGACGGACCTATGGCAAGAATCTGGTCAAGACCCTCCTGATCATGATAAATGGAATCTACACAGTGATTATCATACTGCTGTATCTCTTGTTAGAAAGCGGAGGCAGTCATTTTTTGCTGTCCTTCTTTGCCGGAGATCAGATCGCGGAAGTAGGTATGTCGCAGGATAAAGTGGTGCTGACATTACAGTCCTACATCAACGACGTGTTTGGCAAGTCCTTTACCCAGGGTAAATCAACCTTGAACATGACCCTGATCTACCTGATCATCGTGTGCTCTGCCATCATGTTCCTGTGCATCAAGAACGCTGCCGACGAGAAGTATGCATCCTTATGTATGTCCTATAGTCTGACCATCGTCTACATCTTTGTTACAGCCATGTTCTTCGGATTCCTGTTTTCGGCTTCCTTTGAGACTTCGACGGAAACCATCGCCAGCCAGAGGTACATGGCCATCATAGGGATCGTCTTCCTGATCATAGCCTTGTCCAGCCTGCTGACACGCAGACTGAAATCGGAGAAGATGCAGGTCTATGTATCCCTCTTCCTGATCGTATTCTTCAGCTTCGGCATCAATGAAAACTATCTGACCGATACCACCTTCTGGAATCAGAAACATACCGCCAGATATTATGAGATCAAGGAGATCCAGAGAGAAGCCGAGGCAATCAAAGGGATCGTGGATCCGGAAGACCAGGTTTATTTCTTAAATCAAAATGGGAATTTTATGGATGAGATTGCCGTGAACGCAGCCCGGTTTTATCTGGACTCTCAGATCAGTGACTACAGAAGCGTTCCCTGGCAGTTCACCCAGGGCGGATGCGTCATCGCCCGGAGTGAGTATTACTCCAAATCCGTGGAAGACCTGCCGGATTACCTGACCGAAGGGAAGTTTGACTACCTGTGGGTCTATAAGCAGGACGCATATCTTAGAAAAGCACTTCCCACCCTGTTCAATATGGACGAGGACCACACCTTTGCCCCGGGGCAGCTCTATAAGATAAAGAAGAAAAAGAAGGGTAAGATCCAGCTGGAGCTGGTGAAAAATCTTATTCTTTATGACGATAAAGCGATCTATGAGATGATTGAAGACTAAGGAGGACACAGTGAAAAAACTACTTCTGGCATGTAGCATCGTTATGATATTCGCCCTGTTCGGGTGTGGCAAGAAAGCAGAAGAGACCAATCCTATGGCGGAGTACCAGGAGGAACTGAAGGGTCTGAATCTGATTCATTTTACTGCCGGGGAATTATCTTCCGACAACATCTTCGGACTGAGTGAATTAGGGGAGTACGACCTGAATATCTTTTATTTCTGGGGTACCTGGAGTGATGCCAGCCAGAGCATGCTCCCCAATCTGATGGAATATAAAGAGAATCTCGCCGAGAATATACGGGTGATTACCGTATGCACCGACGGGGAGGAGAATTACCGGATCGCCAAACAGGTTCTGGATTCCTACAAATATACCGGCAAGACCCTGACCTCAGGGTCCAAGGATTACACTACCGTGGTAAGTAAGGTCCGCTACCTTCCCACCATCCTCTTCATCGATTCCAAAGGAAACCAGGTGGGAGAACCCATCGTGGGTATCAAGACACATCTGGATAAAACCCTGGATAAATCCTTGAAGAAGATTCTGAAAGAGATGAAAAAGAAGGAAAGCGAAGAAGAAAGTACAGAAGAAGAAAGTACCGAAAAAGAGAGTGACGAAGATGAATAATGGCAGTAATATCAAACAAAATGATTCGAATGACATAAAGTATTTTATCCGCAGAGTAGAGAGCTTGCTGGAGGTCGGACTCTTGTCACTGATCTACTTTCTGATGTGGAAATATAACTACAGGGACCAGGGACCCTTCCCCTATTACGGGCGAGGCAAATACATCCTGGTAGGAGTGTACGCGATCTTTATTTTTATCCTGTTCTATTACAGTGACAGTTTCAAATTCGGTTACCTCAAGGCAGCGGATGCTGTCATGGGACAGTATATCGCGCTCATTATCGTAAATGTGGTGACCTATTTTCAGCTGTGCCTGATTTCCAACTTCATGTTAAATGTGGTCCCCATGCTCATCCTGACCCTGATTGACATCGCGACGGCCACCTGCCTGGTCTATCTGTTTACGGCCATCTATCATCATTTCTATGTACCCAAAGATATGCTGATGATCTATGGGACCAAGCAGGCGGTGACACTGAAGATCAAGATGAATGTCCGGACGGACAAGTATGATGTGTCAAAGATGATGTCCTGCGACGAGGATATGGAGCTCCTTCAGAATGAGATGATGAAACACGATGCGGTGATCATCAATGACGTCCACGCGGAAAAACGAAACGACCTGCTCAAATTCTGCTATCAGAATAAGATACGGGCTTACATCGTTCCCAAGATATCGGACATCATCCTCCAGGGAGCCGAGGAGATCACCCTGTTTGATACTCCGTTACTCCTTGTGAAAGGAAATGGACCGACGCTGATTCAGCTCATGGTCAAACGGATGGTGGATATCATCCTGTGCCTGATCGCCATGATCCCGGGCCTGCCTATCATGCTCATCGTGGCGGCAGCCATCAAGCTGGAGGACGGCGGCCCCGTCTTCTACAAACAGGAGCGTGTGACCAAGGATGAGAGGAGATTCAACATCCTTAAGTTTCGTAGCATGATCGTGGATGCGGAGAAGGCAGGTATCTCCATGCCGGCGGTAGATCATGACCCCCGTATC
>CAMNGO010000214.1 GCA_946538445.1 uncultured Lachnospiraceae bacterium | reverse complement strand
TACTATAGGAGAGCGAAAGAAAAAAACACTACCTTTCGACCCTTACATCATTATATAGTGCTATAAGAAAAATGGGGCCGGAATGACCCCATTTTTCTTTTCATTTTACTGCATAAGTCCAGCTGTTTATTTCACTTTCAGCTTGACTGATGCCCGGACACCATTGTTGGCGAACACATAGATCGCACAGGTTCCTTTCCCTTTAGCAGTAACTTTGCCTTTGCTATTAACGGTTGCAATATTTTCATCCGATGTGGCATAGCGCAGTTTTGCTTCATGGGCAAGCAATTGCTTCTTTCGGGCATATTTCTTTACCAGGCATTTTGGGAGAGCTTTGGTCTGTCCTGTCTTCACAGTCAGAGTTTTTCTCGTTGGAATTATTTTTTTTGCATTCGTATGGGTTGCGTTGCTGTTACCGGTAATGCAGTGCACCTGAACGCCGGATGCCAGGTATTTCTTTTTGCCGTTTTCCATACGGTATGCCTTGACATATCCTTTGTAAGGGGTTTTCATTTTCAACTTTGTCTTACTCCATGTAAGGGTGTTCGCATCCTTTATGGTTTTAACAAGCTTACAGCTTCTTATGGTATCTTTGCCGCTGCATCTTGCAAAACGGATCTCATATCCCTCAGCCATAGGTATCTTTGTCCAGGAGAAGCTGATGGCAGTCGCCTTCGGTGATTTCATCTTTGTAAGAAGAAGCGGGATTGCTGCCATCTTTTTATGTGCTGCGTCATTTTTACAGGTATAAGTGATGAGACCGGCAGAAGAACCTCTGGCTGCTTTTGTGATCTCGCCTTTGTCCCAGCTGTGTCCGGTCGCTTTGATTCGGACCTCAGCAGAGGTTAATACCTTTTCTCCTTTCTCATCCGCATATTTCTTGTGACAGTTGCTGCACTGCCAGTATTCGATGTTGCCATCCGTGCTGCATGTGGCTTTCTTGGCTTCCATTTTGGACAAGCTATGGTTGTTTACCGTGATTTCAATCGGGTTGGCTGCATTGACCTTATTTCCACCGATAAGATAATAGGCAAAATATTTCTGAGGCGTGTCGGAAGGATTCCCGGGCAGGCTGATCTCTGCCTTCATCTTCTTATTATCCCCTTCGGCCTTTGCCGTATCAACCAGGTCAGAATTCACACCTTCCAGCCAGATCTCTATGCCGGAGTCCGCACCGTCTGCCAGCCATTCTCCTTCCAGAGTAAAGGTGACTTTTTGGCCGTCACAATCCAGCACTGTTTTGTCTGCGGTAAAGGAATCAACCCTGGGGCCGATCCAGATCTTCAGGCCGTTTTCAAGAGTCTGTCCATTTGATCCGTAAATTGCAGTACTCTTATTGACTACATTGGCGTTGACAGTTACATAACCCGTTTTTGTTCCGGATCCAAGAATATTCTTCCTGATATTGAAAACAGAATCGGTATCCAGCTCATTGAATCCATACTTGATCGATGCTGGATAAGCGGCAAGGTCTTCCTCGCTGTATGGCTCTCCTTCATCATCATAACAAACTGCTCCAAATGTCCTGATGTCCGTTTCCGTTTCGATGGGAAGCATCTCGGGAGGCGTTGTGAACTTGATGGCTTCCAGAGACCTTACACGCGGAACTGTCAGTTCCACCCCATTGCTTATCACGGTTTTTGCTGCCTTGTTAACAGTAGATACGGTGATCACTGCTTTCTGTTTGGGTTTGCCTGCCTTAATCCTGCTTCGGAGCTTGCTGCTTCCATCGATAATTGTAAATGCTTCTTCATTACTGCTTGAGAAAGAAAGATTATTATAGGTCAGATCATAGGATTCCCCATACTGGTCCTCACCGGTTACGACAAAGTAGTCCAGACATAAGTCTGTCGCCCCTGTCTTCAGATCCGCTGTCCCTTCTTTTCTTTCCAACTTCAGACTGTGAAGAATCGGCTGCTGACGCACTTCAATAGTTGCTGCGGCACTAACTTTCAGCTTGTTTTTGTTTGTAAATACTCCGCTTAGAATGATATTTCCATAATCACCATAGGGCAGAGTCCCTTCTTTCACTGTCAGGATCTTGCTTGTCTTATCATAGGAAATATTGCCGGAAGAACCGCTGATGGTTCCTTTGTCCGTCAGCTCCCATTCAACAGAAGCAATCTCAGCAGGGGATAAGGAATAAAGATCTCCATTTTGATCTTTGGCCGTCAACTTCAGATTATAGAGCCGGAAAGGATTTCCTTCCAGGATCTGGTCTTCTCCGTCATAAAAGAGTTCTTCTACATAAGGCTTGCTATATACTTTGAACCCCAGGGTATTGGAAACAATTTTGGAGGATCCAAGGCCACACTCAAGCTTCAGACTCCCATTTCCTGTGGCAATTCCCATCAGTTTCTTTCCGTCGCTGATCTGGGAGTAGCGATCATCAGAAACCCACTGATTCACAAGCTTCTTATGGTTAAAAGGATCTCCATACTGGTCCTTTGCCGTTACTTTGATATCGGACAGATCGACTTCATAATCTTCTCCGATCCCCAGACCATTATCCGTCAATTCTTTACTTTCAATGGTCAGCTCTTTCAGTGCCCTTTCCGGCTTCACCGTCAAGGTCAGCTCATTGGAAACCACGCCTGCTGATACGGCCTTTATCGTATAGCTGCCTGCTTTGTCCGCCTTGAATGTCGTCCCGTTGATATCCTTGTCGTTAACCTGCCAGGTCATATCAGAGGCTGCGACCGGCCAGGGATTCTCATACTGATCTTTTCCTTCAAAGCTCAGCCCATGCAGGTCTATGATATTACTATCCCTGTCACCAAGGATAAAGCTTTCAAGAACCTTGGGCTTGCCCTGGTCGGAGATAGTGAGTTGATCCAACTTTTTGGGAGCCAGAGCAGTGATCTTCTGCCAATTGGAATATTTTTTCTTTGTTGAACCGGTGTACACACGCACATGATAGGAACCCGGGCTGGAGAAGGTCACATGGCCATCCTCATCAACACTCAGGCCTTTCAGCTCCTTGGCTTCCCAGGTTACCGGGCGGGATACTTCCTTGCCGGAAGGGTCTTCCACGACCGGAGTCAGGCCATTATCCGTGAGGAGTCTGGGACCGTCCCCCACATAGCCGGAATAGGATCCGTTGAGACTTACGGTTCCCTCAAATTCCTTTTCTGAGATGTTAAGCCGAATGAGGGGATGATTTATGGAATCGTTATCTGCCCAGCCATCCTCCTTCAGGCAGTCATACTTTCCTTTGACAACCTCGGATTCCACCTTGGATTTATGACCGTTTACATCATCGTTCAGCACCCATTTCAGATACTGGACGCCATCTGCCTTGGCATTTACTGCCTTGGCATTTACAACCTGCCTGCCGGATGTCGAAGTCTTCAAGTCCACATAGTCGCTGGTTTGCTGGATAGTGCCGTCGGAGGCACACAGGACCCAGTGCCCGTCTTCTTGCTCAAAACCATAATAGGGAGCATTGTTTTTGTTATAACCTTCCAGGGTCAGACCACTGAGCTGAAAATCATCTCCCACGGTCATATCATATTCATCCTCAAGATTCTTGTT
>CAMNGO010000213.1 GCA_946538445.1 uncultured Lachnospiraceae bacterium | reverse complement strand
GGCAGTTATCTGTTTTCAACGATCGCCAGGAAAGTCAGGGAATATGAAATGGCACATCCTGACAAAACCGTTATCCGGCTGGGAATCGGGGACGTCACCATGCCCATCGCACCGGAAATCATCCGGGTTCTTCATCAGGCAGTTGATGAGATGGGAAAGGCAGAGACATTTAAAGGATACGCGCCGGACCTGGGATATTCTTTCTTAAGAGAAACTATCTCCAAGAAGGACTTTCAGGAACGAGGTTGCCGGATTGATGCAGATGAGATCTTCATATCTGACGGGGCAAAATGTGACTGTGGTAACATTCAGGAAATCTTCAGTACAGACTGCAGGATCGCCGTCTGTGATCCTGTCTACCCTGTATATGTGGATTCCAATGTCATGGCTGGCAGAACCGGTGATTATGACAAAGATCTGGGAAGATTCCGGGATGTCATCTATATGCCATGCACCGGGGAGACAGGGTTTATCCCCCAACTGCCGGAAGAAGTACCGGACCTGATCTACCTGTGCTTTCCCAATAATCCCACCGGAGCGGTCATGACAAAAGACCAGTTGCAGAAGTGGGTGGACTACGCCAATGAGAATGGCTCGGTTATCCTCTATGATGCGGCATATGAAGCCTATATCTCAGAAGAAGATATTCCTCATAGCATCTATGAATGCCCAGGGGCAAGGACCTGCTCCATTGAGATTCGTTCTTTCTCCAAGACTGCCGGATTCACAGGCCTGCGGCTTGGCTTTACGGTGATACCGAAGGATCTGACAGCCGATGGGGTCAGACTGTGGGATCTTTGGGCCAGAAGGCATGGAACCAAGTACAACGGAGCACCTTACATCATACAGAGGGCAGGAGAGGCAGTCTATACCCCTGAGGGAAGAAGACAGATCGAGGAACAGATCTCCTGGTATATGGAAAATGCCAGGATTATCTCAGACGGACTCAGGTCCGCAGGATATGAAGTGTCCGGAGGAATAAATGCCCCTTATATCTGGCTTAAGACACCGGACAGTATGACCAGCTGGGAGTTTTTTGATCTTCTGCTGGAAGAAGCCAATGTGGTAGGGACACCGGGATCCGGTTTTGGACCCGGAGGAGAAGGATACTTCCGGCTGACTGCTTTCGGAAACAGGGAAGATACTATAGAAGCCATCCGGCGGATACGCGAGCTTTAGAGAAAGAGACAACTTATGACAGAGGAGGAGAAAATATTGGAGAAGATTCTGGTGCTGGACTTCGGAGGCCAGTACAATCAACTGATCGCCCGCAGGGTCAGGGAACAGCATGTCTATGCGGAGATCAGAAGTTATGATGGTATCGGTGTGGACGACATAGCAGAAGAAGCTTATAAGGGGATCATATTGACGGGAGGTCCCAACAATGTGTATGAAGAGACTTCGCCCCATTATGACCCTAAGATACTGGATTTGGGAATCCCTGTCCTGGGGATATGCTATGGAGCCCAGCTGATATGTTTTATGGCAGAGGGGAAGGTTTCTTCCGCCGGAAGTTCCAGTGAGTACGGCAAGGTAAGATTGATAAAAAGCGATTCGAAATTATTTCTGGATCTGCCCCGGGAGAGCGTCTGCTGGATGAGCCATACCGATTATATCAGCCAGATTCCGGAAGGATATCGGATTACAGGCCGGACCGATCATTGCCCCTGTGCAGCCATGGAAGATGTTTCCAGAGATATCTACGGACTACAGTTTCACCCGGAAGTTACCCACACAGAATACGGGAAAGATATCTTTCGTCGTTTTCTGTATGACATCTGTGGCTGTAGAGGAGACTGGTCGGCAACGGGATTCGCCCGACGGCAGATTGAGAGATACCGGAACGAGCTGAGAGGGAAAAAGGTTCTGCTGGCTCTGTCCGGAGGAGTGGATTCCTCCGTGGCAGCGGTTATTCTTCACAAGGCAATCGGCCGGAACCTGATGGGTGTCTTTGTGGATCATGGCCTGCTTCGGAAAGGGGAAGGTGATTATATCGAGAAGACCCTAAAGGGAGAGCTGGGTATAAACATGATCCGGGTAAATGCAAGGGAACGATTTCTAAAGAAGCTGAAGGGGATATGGGAACCGGAGCAGAAACGTAAGATTATCGGGGAGGAATTTATCCGGGTATTTGAGGAGGAAGCAAGAAAGGTCGGTCCCGTATCTGTCCTGGCTCAGGGAACCATATACCCTGATGTGATAGAAAGTGGTAAAGGAGCATCTGCTGTGATCAAAAGTCACCATAACGTGGGAGGACTCCCTGAGGACGTATCATTTGAACAGATTGTCGAACCTTTAAATCAGTTCTTTAAGGATGAAGTGAGGGAAGCGGGGATCATGCTGGGGATACCTTCCGGGCTGGTCTGGAGGCAGCCCTTCCCGGGACCGGGTCTGGCAGTGCGTATTCTGGGAGAAATCACAGAAGAGAAAGTGAGACTGCTTCAGGAGGCAGATGCCATCTTCCGGGAAGAGATAAAGATGGCAGAATTGGATCAGGAGCCGGGCCAGTATTTTGCCGTGCTGACCGATTCACGAAGTGTGGGAGTGAAAGGAGATGCCAGGTTCTACGGGTATGTGGTGGCTCTCCGGGCAGTCACGACAGAAGATTTTATGACAGCAGACTGGACCAGGCTGCCTTATGATCTGCTGGAACGTACTGCGGCAAGGATCGTAAATGAAGTGGCAGGTATTTCAAGAGTGGTGTATGACATCAGCCAGAAACCGCCGGCTACGGTGGAATGGGAGTAAAGGAGGCGTCATAATGACCAAATATATTTTTGTGACCGGAGGTGTTGTATCCGGACTGGGTAAAGGAATAACCGCAGCCTCTCTGGGCAGGCTGTTGAAAGCCAGGGGTTTGAAAGTCGCCGCTCAGAAGCTGGACCCTTATATTAATGTGGATCCCGGGACCATGAGTCCTTACCAGCACGGGGAGGTATATGTGACGGAGGATGGTGCAGAAACAGACCTGGATCTGGGGCATTATGAGCGTTTTATCGATGAAGATCTGACCAGATATTCCAATCTAACTTCGGGAAAGGTCTACTGGAATGTTCTGAATAAAGAAAGAAGGGGAGAATACCTGGGATCTACCGTCCAGGTCATACCCCATATCACTAATGAGATTAAGGAGTTTGTATACCATGCAGGGAAGGAGACAGGAGCGGATGTGGTCATCACAGAAATCGGTGGGACCATCGGAGATATCGAATCCCAGCCCTTCCTGGAGGCAGCCAGGCAGATTTCTCTGGAGATGGGAAGAGGAAACAGCCTCTTTATTCATGTGACCCTGGTTCCCTATCTGCATGGATCCCATGAACATAAGTCAAAACCAACCCAGCATTCGGTCAAGGAACTGCAGGGTATGGGGATCGCTCCGGATATCATCGTTCTGCGCTGTAACGAACCTCTGGAGGAGAGCATATTCCGGAAGATATCCATGTTCTGTAATGTGAAAGAGGACTGTGTCATTGAGAACCGGACCCTGGACAGCCTCTATGCCGCACCCCTTATGTTGGAAAAATCCAATTTTTCCGGCGTGGTTTGCCG
>CAMNGO010000212.1 GCA_946538445.1 uncultured Lachnospiraceae bacterium | reverse complement strand
AGCTGTTTTCAGTTCTTCTGTGGTTAACTGGGAATGGGTAGTGGTAGCTGGATGAATCACCAGACTCTTCACATCCGCCACATTTGCCAGTAAGGAGAAGAGGGACAGCCCATCGATGAATTCGAAGGCTTCTTTCTGTCCGCCCTTGATATCAAAGGTGAAGATGGAAGCGCCGCCATTGGGGAAGTATTTCTCATAAAGTGCATGGTCCGGATGATCCGGCAGGGAAGGATGATATACCTTCTCAACCAATGGATGCTTAACCAGATAATCTACTACCTTCTTGGTGTTCTCTGCATGACGTTCCAATCGAAGGGAAAGCGTTTCTGTTCCCTGCAGCAATAAAAATGCGGCAAATGGTGAGATACAGGAACCGGTATCCCTCAACAGGATGGCACGGATGTAAGTGACAAAGGCAGCCGGGCCCGCAGCATCCGTGAATCTGACGCCATGGTAACTTGGATTTGGCTCACTGATCCAGGGATAACGCCCGCTTGCTGCCCAATCGAAGGTTCCTCCGTCAACAATCACTCCTCCAAGCGTGGTACCATGTCCACCGATGAATTTTGTGGCGGAATGAACCACGATATCTGCACCGTGCTCTATGGGTCGGATCAGATAAGGAGTTCCAAAGGTATTATCGATTACCAGGGGAAGCCCATGTTTGTGAGCAAGCTCGCTTAAGGCATCGATATCCGGGATGTCCGAGTTGGGATTTCCTAATGTCTCGATGTAGATTGCCTTCGTTTCCGGCCGGATTGCAGCCTCCACTTCCTCCAGATCATGAATGTTCACGAAACTGGTTTCAATCCCATATAGAGGTAAGGTATGAGCCAGCAGGTTGGCAGAACCACCGTAGATGGTCTTCTGGGACACGATGTGCTCCCCTTGTCTGGCAAGAGCCTGTATAGTATAGGTAATGGCAGCGGCACCGGAAGCTACAGCCAGACCTGCTACACCACCTTCCAAGGCAGCGATACGGTCTTCAAAAACTCCCTGGGTGGAATTGGTCAATCTGCCATAGATATTGCCCGGATCTGCCAGGCCAAAGCGGTCAGCGGCATGCTGGGCATTATGAAATACATAACTGGTGGTAGCATAAATTGGAACTGCGCGGGCATCACTGGCCGGGTCTGCAGTCTCCTGACCCACATGGAGCTGTAATGTTTCAAATCTGTAATCGGACATCTTTTCTATCCTTTCTTTTCCCTTTTTCTAATTTGTCTCTTCCACCGGTTTCTTTTCCGGATGTTTGGAATAATAATCGTTCAGAGCCAGCTGTATGGCTTCCTCAGCCAAAACGCTGCAATGCATCTTATAATCAGGCAGTCCGTCTAAAGCTTCCGCCACCGCTTTATTTGTCAGCTTCATGGCTTCTGCCACCGGTTTCCCCTTTATAAGTTCCGTGGCCATGGAGCTGGAAGCAATCGCGCTGCCGCAGCCGAAAGTTTCGAACTTCACATCACGGATCACATCATCCTCTATCTTCAGGTACATGGTCATGATGTCGCCACACTTGGCATTTCCTACTTCTCCGATCCCATCCGCATCCTCGATCACACCCACGTTTCGGGGATTACGGAAGTGATCCATCACTTTTTCACTGTATAGTGCCATTTCATATCCTCCTGCTTATTCTATCAACAACTCATATGACTATTTTATAAAATGAATTCCGCCTCTCCCTTCACCAATCTTCTCCAGATGGGAGAGAAGCTTCTCAGATACTCCACTACTTCTCCAACATTCTTTACGAGATACTCCACTTCTTCCTCTGTAATGTCTTCTCCCAGGCTCAGCCGAAGAGATCCGTGGGCCACATCGTGAACACGGCCGATGGCCAACAGCACATGGCTGGGATCCAAAGATCCTGAGGTACAGGCACTTCCGGAGGATGCACAGATGCCACGGTCATCCAGCAGGAGTAATAAAGATTCCCCTTCAATCCCCTCGAAGCAGAAATTTACATTTCCGGGAAGTCTCTTTACAGGATCTCCATTTAATGCAGAATGAGGAATTCGGGCAAGCCCTTCGATCAGAAGATCACGCATCTCTCTCATATGGTCTGTATCTTTTTTCATATGGGCTACAGACTCTTTCAGCGCCGCTGCCATACCCACAATGGATGCCACATTTTCTGTACCTGCTCTCAGGCCTCTCTCCTGGGCACCTCCTTCGATTAGATTGGTCAGCCGGATTCCTTTTCTGACATATAAGAAGCCAATTCCCTTTGGTCCGTGAAATTTATGAGCGGAAGCCGATAGAAGGTCTATATTATCCTCTTTCACGTCGATTGGAAGATGCCCCATGGCCTGCACGGCATCCGTATGGAAGATAACGCCATGTTTCTTACAGACCTGGCCAATCTGGCGTATGGGTTGAACGGTACCGATCTCGTTATTGGCGAACATCACCGTCACCAGGCAGGTATCCTCCCGGATGGCTGCCTCCAGCTCCTCTATCCTCACCAGGCCATCCTCATGAACATCCAGCAAGGTTACTTCAAACCCTTCCTGCTCCAGTCTCTTCAAGGTATGCAGCACAGCATGATGTTCAAAAGCTGTGGAAATGATATGATTTTTCCCTTTTTTCTTACCAAGCATGGCTGCCGACCGGATTGCCTGGTTGTCTGCCTCACTGCCTCCTGAAGTAAAAATAATCTCCCTGGGTTCGGCATTTATAACAGAAGCCACCTGACTTCTGGCTTCCTCCAGGATTTCTTTCGCTCTTTGCCCAAATGTATATAAACTGGACGGATTGCCATAGTCCTCTTCCATCACGGGAAGCATGGCATCGATGGCAGCCCGGCTCATCTTCGTAGTAGCCGCATTATCTGCGTATATCATCATGAATCAAAACACCTCCTGCAAACGTTAATTATAAGTTTTTTTGGACTTATAGAAAATATATACCCAATTACCTACTATGTCAATAGGTTTTTAACTCTAAAGTCTTGTTTTTTTATTTATCCTACAGTATAATAGGTAAATATAGAAGGCAATACAATGATTTACTGGAGGTGAAATAATGATATCTACTAAAGGACGTTATGCCCTTCGGGTGATGATCGATCTGGCAGAGCATCACCAGGATGGATATATTCCTCTGAAGGATGTGGCTATGAGACAAGGGATTTCCAAAAAATATCTGGAAATCATCGTGAAAGAACTGGTGGCCGGAAAACTGGTGAGCGGTGTCAGTGGTAAAGGGGGCGGATACAAGCTTTGCCGGGATCCTGAGGATTATTCGATAGGTGAGATCCTGGAGAACATGGAACCTTCCCTGACAGCTGTTGCCTGCCTGGCAAGCGACGCAGCCCCCTGCCCCAGATCATCCGCCTGCCAGACTCTTCCACTGTGGGCAGAATACGACAAGCTCACCCACGATTTCTTCTACGGCAAAAAGCTGACAGATCTGCTTAACATCTAATGGTAATAAATAAGGACGCCACATCTATTGTGACGTCCTATTTTTTGATAAACGGATAAGGATAAATAAGAAGTAGTAGTTTGAATTGATAATTGAATGAAGATAATGTATAATCTTTGTGTATGATTTTTG
>CAMNGO010000211.1 GCA_946538445.1 uncultured Lachnospiraceae bacterium | reverse complement strand
TATACGGATTGCAGGAGATGAATCCCGTGTTCTGTGGCTTCTTCCCGAACCCGGTCAGGCCATACGGAACACTGGATCTCCCCGATGTGAGCCTTGCGGAGGAAGAACATACAGATGCGGGACTGGCCGATACCGCCCCCGATGGTATAGGGGAGCCTTTTCTCCAGGATCGCTTTCTGGAATGGGAGATTGGCCCGCTCCGGGCAGCCTGCCTTATCAAGCTGGCTTCTCAAGGTATCTTCGTCCACACGGACTCCCATGGAGGAAAGTTCCAAAGCGATGTCCAGCACAGGATAATAGACGATGATGTCCCCGTTTAAAGCCCAGTCGTCGTAGTCCGGAGCCCGTCCGTCGTGTTTCTCTCCGGAAGCCAGAAGGTCCCCGATCTGCATGATAAAGACGGCGCCTTTCTCTTTGCAGATCTCGTATTCCCTGTCCTTGGGGGCCAGGTCCGGATACCTGTCTTCCAGCTCCTGGGAGGTGATGAAGAAGATCTCTTTGGGGAGAATCTCCTCGATGTAATCATATTGGATCGCCATGTACTTCTCTGTTTTCTTTAAAGCACGGTAGATCTGCTTTACGGTTTCCTGCAGGGTTTCCATGGTGCGCTCTTCTTTATTGATGATTTTCTCCCAGTCCCACTGGTCCACGTAGATGGAGTGGATGTTATCCGTATCTTCATCCCGGCGGATGGCATTCATATCGGTATAGAGTCCTTTGCCGTGGTTGAAGCCGTACTCCTTCAGGGCGTAACGTTTCCATTTGGCCAGGGAGTGAACGATCTCGATCTCCCGGTCTCCTTGCTCCTTGATACCGAAGGATACGGGTCTTTCCACTCCGTTCAGGTTATCATTGAGACCGGAGTCCGGTTCTACAAACAGGGGGGAGGACACACGAAGAAGATCCAGCTGCTTCGCCAGAGTCTGCTGAAAGAAATCCTTCACCGTCTTAATACCTATCTGGGTTTCATACAGGTCCAGATCCGAGTTGTACCCTTCCGGGATGATCAAATGTTTGTCCATAATGGTTCCTCCTTTATCCTATCGTAAAAAAAACTGTTTTCCATTATATCAGAAAATGCATTTTTGCGCACTATAAAAATCTTGCGGAGCATTTTCTAAATTGCAGATGAGTTTGCATGAGGTGCAGCTGGAAAGCCACCGCAAGAAGGGCGGGGCCTTCTTGATAATCATATCCCGCTCTGCTATACTATATCAGGTGGGAGATTGGTCTCCCATGATATCACCAGAAATGGGGAGTTAGAATGAGTGATTACAGAAAGAGGCCGTACTCCAGTAACCGGTTTTCCGAGGAACTGGACCAGATTCATGCCAGACGGGAGGCGGAAGCGGCCGGAAGAAAGAACCGAAAAACAAGTGCCGGGTCCGCAAGACGAAAGCCTGCTTCCGGCAGGGGAAGCAGTTCCGGGCAGAGACGGACCAGCGGAAATTCCCGCAGAAAAGTGACTTATCGAAGCGGTAGCGCAAAGAGACCTGCCCCCAGGAAGAGGCCTGCTTCTTCCGGAGGGAAGAGGACACAGAAGAGGACCATCCGCAAGACGTTTGGATGTCTTGGCTGCCTCCTTCTTCTTGTTCTGGCCGGTTTTTGTTTCGTGAAGTTTTATCAGAGATATCAGGTCTATATGGAGCAGAAGAGGGCGGAGGAACTCAGACAGGAGATCCTGACTGAGGCAAATGAGATGGCCGCCGGCTACGATTATGACGGCGCCATGTCCAAACTGCAGACCGTGAAAGGATACAAGTCGGACGATGAGGTGCAGGCGAAGCTGAAAAAATGGACGGCCGCCAAGGAAAAGCTGGTGGAATTCACCGCCGCTGATGTGACGCACATTTTCTATCATACCCTGGTTCGGGATACGAAATTAGCCTTCGACTGTGATCCCGGCATCGCGGAAGGATTCAAGAAATGGATGACTACCATCGAGGAATTCCAGAAGATTACCCAGACCATGTACGACGAGGGCTATGTCCTGTGCAGCCTCTATGATTTCTTTGAGGAGACCTACGATGAGAACGGGGTACCTCATTTCCAGGAGAAATCCGTCTGGCTGCCGGAGGGAAAGAAGCCTTTTGTACTGTCCCTGGATGACCTGAGTTATTATCATACCTACACGGGGCATGGGATGGCCACCAAGCTGGTCCTGGATGAGGAAGGCAAGGTCACCTGCGAATATGAACTGGAAGACGGAACGGTGGAAAGAGGGTCTTATGACTGTGTGCCTCTGCTGAATGATTTTATGGAGGAGCACCCCGACGGAGCCTATCACGGAGCCCGGGGGACCATCGCTCTCACAGGATATAACGGTATATTTGGTTATCGCACCGACGAGTCTTATGTGACCCGGGAGAATCTGGATGCCGATAAGGTGGAATGGCTTGAAGCACATCCGGATTTCGACCGCAAGGTGGAGGTCCATGGGGCAGAGGTCGTGGCAGAAGCGCTCCGGGAGGAAGGCTGGGATTTCGCCAGTCACACCTGGGGACATATCCGGGTGGGGAATGCCTCCCTGGATAAGATCAAGATTGACACGGAGAAGTGGCTTCGGAACGTGGCACCCATCATCGGGAATACGGAATGTATCATCTTTGCCCACGGCCAGGATCTGGCGCCTTCCGATGTCTATGACACAGACAATAATGAGAAATATAAATATCTGGCAAGCAAGGGATTTCACATCTTCCTGAATGTGGATTCCCACCAGAAAACCATGGATGTCCATGATCTGTATGTTCATGGGGGAAGGAGAAACCTGGACGGCTACCGGCTGTGGACGGATGCCCATGGGAACTCCGACTGGACATCTGACCTTTTTGATGCGGCAGATATCCTGGACTCCAGGAGAACCGATATGCCGGATCAAAAAGAGTGATCATAAGTAGAATGATCCGAAGGATTAGGAAGAAGAGATAAGTATGAGAAATGATTTTTCCAAGGGGAAGATGTGGCGGATCATCATTGCCCAATCCATTCCCCTGATCTTGGCGCAGCTGGTTCAGCTGCTGTATAACGTGGTGGACCGGATCTATATCGGTCACCTTCCGGAGGTGGGAAGTACCGCTTTGACGGGGGTCGGTCTGGCTTTTCCCCTGACCACCCTCATCGCAGCCTTCACCTTCCTCTTCGGGTCCGGAGGAACCCCTCTTTTCTCCATCGCCCGGGGGGCAGGTAAGGAAGAACGTGCCCGAAAACTTATGGGATGTACCTTTGTCCTGCTGGTGGTTTCCTCCTTCGTCCTCTTTCTGGTCTGCTTTCTTTTCCGCAGACCCATCCTCTATCTGTTCGGAGCCAGCCATGCCACCTATGGATATGCAGACCGGTATCTGCGCATCTACCTCTTTGGCACGACCTTCTCCATGATCACCACGGGGATGAACGGATTCATAAATGCCCAGGGATTCCCCCGGATCGGTATGCTGACCACCCTGATCGGTGCCCTGCTGAACCTGATCCTGGACCCTGTTTTTATCTTCGGACTCCACATGGGAGTGGGAGGAGCTGCCCTGGCAACCGTGATCAGTCAGGCGGTCTCCGCTGTGTGGGTTCTTTGTTTCCTGCGGGGGGACAAGATTCTGATCCCACTGAAGAA
>CAMNGO010000210.1 GCA_946538445.1 uncultured Lachnospiraceae bacterium | reverse complement strand
TTTGTCCGCCGCCGTGCCGATTCTCTACTGTGGCATCGTGTCCGGCGGAATCGGATACACCCTCCAGATGGTGGCTCAAAGATATACGGATCCGGTGGTCGCATCCCTTCTTATGAGCATGGAATCCGTCTTTGCGGTGATTGCGGGAGCTCTCCTGATCCATGAGCGTATGAGTCTCAGGGAATTGGCAGGCTGCCTTGTGATCTTTATCGCCATCATACTGGTTCAGATTCCGGTTGGAAATAAAGTGGAAGCATCATGATCCACTGACCAGATTTGTCATCCAGATACCTTTTCTGACCAGTACCAGACCGATTACCACTTTGATCATGTCTGCTGCCTGGACCATAACCAGGATGGTCAGAATGGAAAAAGGGCTGTAGTGGCACAGTGTAAAGGCAAAAGGAACGGATACGCACCAGGAGAAGACACTGTCAAAGATAAAAGTAACCAGGGTTTTGCCTCCGGAACGCAGGATAAAATACAAGGCATTCAACAATCCCTGCACCGGCATAAAAGATGCCGTGATAATGATAAACCAGCTGGCCAGATGCCGGACTTCCTCGGTCGTGTTATATGCCTTTGGGAAGACACCGGAAAGGCTGATCAGTGAGATTGTCAGTATCACACAGATACCACAGCAGAACCAAAGCAGCTTCTCGGCGGAATCCTTTGCCTCTTCAAACCGGGAGGCTCCCAGAAACTGCCCTTCCAGAATCCCCACAGCAACCCCCATGTTGACAAAAACCACATTGAACAGATTGCAGAGCACATTTGAGATATTGAGGCCGGCTACCACAGCCAGACCTTTTATGGAGTAGCACTGGGTAAGAGCTGCCACACCGCCGGCCCACAGAAATTCGTTCAAAAAGATGGGAAATCCTTTTCTCAGGACTGGTTTCACCCTGGATACCGGCACCAGGAGAGTACGATAGACACCCTCCAGAAAAGGGTAGGCATCTGCTTTCCGACGCTTTAGACCAACAATTGCCAGGAGTTCTGCAATCCTTGCCAACACAGTGGCAAGGGCAGCACCCCTCACACCCATTGTAGGGAAGCCCAGCTTTCCGTAGATCAGAAGATAATTCAACAGGATATCCACAAGTACAGAGAAGATTCCGGCGGCCATGGGAGTGATACTTTCGTTCATTTCCCGAAGGCTTCCGGCATAAACCTGCACCAAAGTGAAGGGAATCAGACCTGCAAGCATGATATTAAGATAATTCAGGCCTTGCTTCAGAGCCATGTCGCTGTTGAAAGAGTCTCCGGATCCGGTAAGATACAGATGTATCAAGGCCGGACCGGCCAGGAGGAAAATGAAGATTCCTGCCAGAGTAATGGTTAGGCCGACCCATATTTTAAGACGGAAGACTTGTTGGTAACCTTCTTTATCCCCATGTCCGAAATACTGGGCTCCATAGATACCCGGACCTGACAAACCGCCGAAGACAGCCAGGTTAAATACAAAGAGGAGTTGTCCTGCGATAGATACTCCGCTTATACATTCTGTCCCCAGACTCCCCACCATGAGGTTATCCACCAGAACCACCGCATTGGCGATGCCGCTCTGGATCATCATGGGAATAGCCAGCATGAGGGCCTTTTTGTAAATGCTTCTGTTATTTATATCACGATACATAGGAATTACGCTCATCTTTCTATGGGAATCTCACCGTTAATTACACAACGGTAAACTTTCATGATGAAGATTATAGCATAGATAACAGGAACTATGAAGAAGGTAATGCGGCTGACTGAAAATAAAAACAGGTGGTTATCGATCACACCACCTGCTTGTAAAAAGGGAGAAAAATATGAAAAAGAATTTAAAGCTTTGTTCTTGCTTTACGGTTTTTATCTTACCTTGATTCTGTGAAGAAAAAGTGTCCTGTCTATGAAGTATTTGTGAAAGGACACTTTCTGTATTCAGAATATTCTGAATATTATAAAATTCATAAAAAAATATCAGAAAACGGTTGCTTTTTGGAAAGATTTATAGTATTATAAGACCAACAAGGAAGAAACCTCCAGTAGACATAGAATTAGATGGGCGAAAGCAATCTCTTTTGAGTTTACATAGATGGTGGATTTATAGGATGTCTGATAAGAAAGGTAGAGGTGCACTAAAATGAAACTACAGATTATTTCAGAATAGCGCTACCTGAGCGATGGTTCAGGTAGCGCTATTTTTTATGTCTTTTTTGAATTGTTACTCTGGCTTGCCGGAGTCAGAAAAACGGTTCTTACATCTCTTCGCTGTCCCCGTCTTTGGTGACAATCTCAATCTTGCAGTTGAGTCCAAATGCTGTGATCACGCCAAGGATTAAAGCCCAGGGGATAGTTGCTATGGTGAGTATTCCACCCAGAAGGCCCAGGTTTAACGGGATATCAAGGAGAATGTTACCTTCCCGGGAAATCCTGATCCGGTCCACATTTCCTTCCTGAATCCTTTTTTTCAGACGCTCTATGATCTCTTCAGCATAATCATCCAGTTTTTTATCCTCAGGCCCGATATCCGCTTCTTTAGCATCTTCCGGCTCTGTCTCCGGTTCTTCTATAATTTCCGTTTCGGCTGATCTGGTGTCAGTGCTTTCTGCTTCAGTCGCTTCGTTTTCAGCCACAGTCTCTGCCTCTTCTTCAGCAGGAGATTCATTTAATGATCTGATCGCTGCTTCCACATCTCCTTCTGCTTCCAGGAGTGCATTTTTCACGGTGTGATAACCCTCTTTTGTTGCATCCAATACTTTTTCAATCATTTCAAGTGTAATGTCCATAGTCCAATCTCCTTTTTGAAAATACCTCATGTTAACGAGTGTCTTCAGAATAGTGATTTTCTTGTTCATATTATAGCGCATTCTTTCGAAAAGTACACAGTGAATAATTTCATCATTATTTCATCTCCTTTTCATTTTCAGAAATAAAATGAACTATTCTCATTTTTTATATCGTATGTTATAATGGTCAAAATTAAGACAATAACAATAATCATGACGAGATATACGATGAGACCGGATATTTATATATCTGATGTATGGAACAGGAGGAAGACGATAACATGATCCGAATTATTTCAGACAGTACCTGTGACCTCTCACCAGAACTGGTTCAAAGATATGATATAAACATCTTGCCGCTCCACATCCTTCTGGGGGAGGAGGAGTATGAGGATGGTTCGGGCATCGGACCCGATGAGATCTACCGATGGTCTGATAACCACCGCATGACTCCGAAAACTTCAGCACCTTCCCTGGACCATTCTATAGAATTGATGCGGCCTATCCTGGAAAACGGGGATGAGATCATCTGTTTTTCAATCTCCGAGTCCATGTCAACTTCCGGAAATGTGATGCGCCTTGCCGTTGAGGAATTGGAAGCGGAAGACAGGGTATCCGTGATTGATTCTGCCAATCTGTCCACAGGGATTGGCCTTCTGGTGATCGAGGCTGCCATCATGGCTGCCGAAGGGAAGAAGAGGGAGGAGATTATCTCAAGAATCGGGGAATTGAAACCTTTGGTCCGTTCCAGTTTTGTGGTGGATACCATGGTCTATCTCCAGAGAGGCGGACGCTGCAGTTCCATCACGGCGTTAGCAGGAACTGCCTTGAAGA
>CAMNGO010000209.1 GCA_946538445.1 uncultured Lachnospiraceae bacterium | reverse complement strand
TAAGAACTGTGTCTTAAAATCATCATCAAAAAGAGCTACCTCTAAATCACCCTCGAATGGCCCCTCTGTGTATTCACTCCAATATGCCATGTTGTCAGCATAGAATGTATTATTCTCGCTGTCCTGTTCCGGAGCGAAACTTACCGCACCCTTCTGATGGTACGGAGTGCCAAGAGTAACAGTGCCGTTACTTTCGGTATAAGTTCCCACATGGAGATTGGAAATACCAAATTCTACTTTGTTGGGCATACTTCTCTACCTCCTAAATGTAGTAGTAGATTAGGAACACTCCCTGATCTTCCAGGAAGATGTCCTCAGATTTGTCATAAATAAAACCAGCATTGAGGAGAGCTTCCTCAATACTGGCCTCGTTCGCTTCATTTTTCTCAGTGAAATAATATTCGACCTGGTATGTGTTCTCTCGCCAGTAATGCGTATTATCCGCCTGGAGAGTGTTTTGGCCATTCCCGATATAGACGATATAGGGTGGAACCTGTTTCTTTTTAAAATGGGAATAGGCGCACGGCAAACCAGTAGATTGTAATGTCTCGTAAATGCTCATTCTATTCCCTCCATGATCCTGCGAGGAAGCTCCTCGCTTGCCCATTCCTCAATGGGAGCAATATGGACAATCTGACCATGACCCGGAGAGGTACGGCCATATGTCCCATTGCCATTTCTTATAACATGGCTGTTTTCAAGAAGATGAGTCAGTCGTGGATGTGTGGCATTATGGACCACCACCCCGTTTTTATCGATCTTCTTTGTCCGCCACCCGTTTGCATATCCATCCGGCCCTTTAGGGGATTCTGCTTTCAGTTTGGTCACCGTCTCTTTTGCGACCTGCTTCATCCCGTCATCCATGGCCTTCTGAACCTGTTCGTCAACTTCATCCAGGAGTTTTTTCATTTGGATCTCAACTGATGCCGTATTAGCCATTGTGGACCCTTCTTTCACATACCAGGGAAATCTTATCCCTCTGTGCCGTCCAATCGGTACGGATCACGTTGTAAAGCTCCCCAAGGTATTCCACAAGGACCTCCCCATCATAATCCGCCCGGTTGGTAAGCTCAAAGGTGATTGAGGGATGCAACCCGGCCTGGGCAGCATTGTAAAATTCAGCATTATATACACCCCGTGGCATGGCAAATACCACCCGGTCAGTATAGGTTATGATCTCATTACCATACTGATCAAAAGTGGGACTATTCTGTTTTTTGAGGGTAATAACGGAATCATACATAATCAATCACCATTCTGTGTATCCTGTTGCAGTGGCAAGCTGGGCCTTCTGCTCATCATAAGATGCCTTGAGCCGGTCATAATCTTCCGGGATACCAAAAGACATCTTGCAGTAGGTGATAACAGCTCTTGTCACCAGTGCATCTATTGTCGGAGGAAGTACCACCCCGGCAATACTCATATCAAGCTTTGCTGATTCAATCAGTTCTAGTAATTCCGCATCATAGGCCGTTGTTGTGATACGGAGCGCCATCTTTACTTTTTCTAGCATTTATTCGCCTTACTCGCCCGATCCGCCTTCCTCTTCCGGCTGAACCTTCACAAATGCGCCAGGCTCTACAACCTCGATAGATGCCATCATACGGCCTACAATCTTAACGAGGTCGTCTTCTGCAAGGCTTAACTCATCAAAGATAAACTTAACAGCATTGCCTTCCGGAAGGTTTGCGAGGATGCCGGAAAGATCTCCGATAACCATCGCAGTGTCAGAGGTATTCGGGAAATCATAGTGCAGTACCTGAGAGCCGTCAAATGGATCATAAGCGAATCCAGCGCCAAGGGCCGCAACCTTAACTGCTGCTTCTGTCTCACGAGAACAAATAATAACTACATCATTCAAATCGCCTTTGAGAAGTGCTTTCGCATTGATGATATCTGCAGTTGTCGGATTAGTTCCGGCAAATGTAGCTACCGGCACACCAACAGCCTCAGAACTGGAAGCTGCAGGAGCTGCATCGATCTTGGCCATAGCGGTCTCAGTTGCCTTTTTGATGATCTTATAGGTAATCTCATCATAAAGGTAAACGAGCATGTCATATGCTCCTAAAGCCATTACTTCTGTAGATACTTTGATCCATTTTTTCAATGTCTTCGGGACCATGGTAACAATACCAAGGATGATCTTCTCTTCTGTCGGAGCTTCAGCGCCTTCTTCATGCCATACAGCATCTGTTGCGGAAATCTCAAAACCTACTTTAAGGTTTCCGGGAACAAATGTCTTTCTGATTCTGCTCCAAATCTCATCTCTTTCCCATGCCTGGCGGATTCTTTCCTCGATAAAGGTCGGAACCGGAACAGGGCCGGAGTTATCGCCGATGGTCTCCACATTCTCGGTCAGTAATGCACGGCACTCGATATCTTTATTGGTGCGTACATACTTAGCAAATGCTTCGATGTATTCCTGGGAGTCACGAACCTCTTTGATGGTTCTCTTCTCTACCTTTGGAGTAGGCTGTCCGATCGCCTGGCCGGCACCCTTTGCCACTGCTTCCGCTGCTCTTTTCTGAATTTCTAATACTTTCTTTCTCTCTTCAATCGCATCAAGCTCTGCACTGATCTCTGCCAGTCTATCAGCTGTTGCAGTCTCGGATTCTTTTGCAAGCTCACTTGCTCTTACCTCTAACTCAGAGGCGTTCATTCTTAAAATTTCTTCTCTAGTCATTTGATTACCTCACTAACTCTTAAATTGATCAGTTTCCTCATGACATCGGCCCGTGCCTTTTCAAGTCGCTCCGCCTCAATCCTGCTGATCACTCCGTCAGTGAGATTTCTTGCACTAATAGATGTCGCATCGTTCGCCGGGATGGATACCGCCGAAACATCATAGAGTTTTTTCACAGATGTGATGTGCCTTCGGAATAACAGCGGTTCCCCTTCTCGCTCAATGCGTTCCTCGGTTTCCCCGTCTACCGTAAAGCCAAAACTCATTTTGTCTGTATAACCGCCCCGGATTTCTTCATAGAGTTGGCTTCCAATCTCTGTACCTCCAAGGTCGGCCTTTATTAATAATCCCCGGTCATCAACTCCAACTTCCAGGGTATTATTCTTATTCCTGGCGAATACTCGCCCCTGATGGTCGTACTGCATGATCACATCTGACATATCTGTATTGTCAAATGCTCCACGGTCAACCACTTCTTCATAAATCCAGTCATCCCCTTCAAAAAGGACATATGGCTCGTCAAAGGTACTTGCGTAACCCGTGACGATTTTCTGATCGTTATCTTCCAAAGCACGAAACTCTGTCAGATTTCTGTATTCTCTATTATTCTTCACCGGCATTGTCGCTACCTCCTAGCTCGTCAGTCGCTTTATACTCTCCACGGATCGGTGCCACCTGGCCGGAGCCGTCCGGCAGCGGTCCATAATTGAAAAGTTCTCGGATCTCATCAATGAGGATCGCACCACGGTCCCCCAGTTCCTTAGCCATCTGCACCTTCTGACTCACAGACATATACTGGAGCCTGTTTGCATTAGCAATAAAATAAGAACCCTGCGCCCGTTCACGTTCTGAGAAAAGCATCTTTGTGACTGCCTCAGAGAACTGAATGGCAAAGGGTTCTATGGCCCCATCAAAAAAGCCCTCCAGCGTTTCGCCGTGGGCCTTGTTCT
>CAMNGO010000208.1 GCA_946538445.1 uncultured Lachnospiraceae bacterium | reverse complement strand
ATTGAATGGATCAAATTATATGGAGCCCTTCTCAACAAGGAGGATGTGGCGGAGGAAGCCTTTGCTTCTCAGAAAGCTATCGTGGACAGCATGGAAGAATATGAGAATACCGGAAAGACAGTGGCATTCTTCTCCATGAATTCCGATAAATCGGTGGTAGTAAGAAAATCTTCCGATATCATCCCTAACATGATCGAGATAGCAGGCGGAAAGTATGTGTTCGAGAATCTGGATGACCCGGCCACCAAGAGTGCTTCCATGAATCTCACCATGGAAGAGTTCTATAAGACGGCAGTAGATGCCGATTATATCATATATAACGGAACCATCGAGACTCCGCTATCCTCTGTGGATGACCTTCTTGGAAAAGATGAACTCTTTGCTGAGTTTAAAGCGGTGAAAGAAGGAAATGTATGGACGGTTGATAAAACCTGGTATCAGGACACCTCCAATGTAGCTAATCTGATTGTAGATATGAACATCATGCTGGAGGACAAAGACCCCTCCGGACTCACATTTATGTATAAAGTCTCAAAGTGACTTAGGAGGCAGGTATGACCCAGAAAAAAGAGCAAAAACCGGTTATGGGTGGATACCACGCAGAAAATTTTCGGCGGCGCACCCGTTATACTTTTATATTCGTAGTTCTCATTATCGCATTTTTTGTGATAAGTATCCTTAATATCAATACAGGACATGTGAATATCCCTGTGGCTAGAATCCTGGAGATCCTGATCCACAAAACGGGTAATCATGATGAGGTGAATATCATATGGAAGATACGTCTTCCCAGAATTCTGATGAGTGCCATGCTGGGAGGTGCGTTGGCTCTTTCCGGTTTCCTGCTTCAGACATTCTTTGAGAATCCTATCGCCGGCCCCTTCGTTCTGGGTATCTCTTCCGGAGCGAGGATGGTAGTAGCAGTGGTGATGATCTTCTTCCTGGGGCAGTTCGGAAAGGTTTCTTCCTGGGCATTGATCATAGCTGCATTTATAGGTTCTCTGATGGCTACGGCATTTATTCTTATCGTTTCGCGTCAGGTAAAAAGCATGGCCGCCCTGCTGGTAGCCGGTATTATGATCGGATATATCTGTCAGGCAGTTACTGATTTTCTCGTTACTTTTGCTCAGGATTCGGATATCGTCAATCTCCATGGATGGTCCCAGGGCAGTTTTTCCGGCATGAACTGGAAAAATGTTGCCGTGGCCGCCGGCATCGTGGGAGTTACCTTCATACTAACATTCATGATGTCCAAGCCAATCAGCGCTTTTCAGCTGGGAGAAGCATATGCCCAAAGTATGGGTGTAGATGTAAAGCGTTTCCGCGTACTGCTGATCTTTTTATCCAGTATTCTCTCAGCCACAGTAACAGCCTTTGCCGGACCGATCTCTTTTGTCGGAATTGCGGTACCTTTCCTCATGAAGCGTTCCCTGGGCACGGCGAAGCCACTGGTGATCATCCCGGCAACTTTTATGGGTGGAGGAGTCTTCTGTATGGTATGTGATCTGATCGCCAGAACAGCCTTTGCCCCCACAGAGCTTAAGATCAGTACGGTAACCTCATTATTTGGAGCACCTATCGTTATATTCATGCTGATAAAACGAAACAGAGACAGGATATAGGGGGGTGACAGGATATGAGTGATTACTATTTTAAGATGGAGCAGCTAACCGTTGGTTACAATGGAAAGCCATTGATCAGGGATATCGATATCAACATCTCCCAGGGTGAAATCGTGACATTGATCGGACCGAACGGTGCAGGTAAATCCACTATTCTGAAAACTATAACAAGACAATTGGCTGTAATCGGAGGAAATGTCCGTTTTGCAGACAAAAACATACCGGATTACTCCTTTAAAGAATTATCCCAGAAGATGGCAGTGGTCCTGACCCAGAGACTTCACCCTGAGCTGATGACCTGCCACGATGTGGTGGCAACCGGTCGTTATCCCTACACAGGACGGCTGGGTGTATTAAGTCCGGAGGATGAAGCCATCGTGGATGAAGCCATGAGGGCAGTCCATGCGGAAGAGATTGGCAGCAGGGATTTTAATGCCATCAGTGACGGTCAGAGACAGAGAGTACTCCTGGCCAGAGCAATTTGCCAGCAACCGGAGATCATCATCCTGGACGAACCGACGTCTTTCCTGGATGTTCGGCATAAACTGGAATTGTTGGAGATTCTAAGGAGTATGGCCAAGGAGAAGGGAATTACCGTCATCATGTCTCTCCATGAGATCGACCTGGCCATGAAGATTTCTGACAAGATCGTCTGTGTCAAGGGAGACCACATCTTCCGCTATGGAGAGCCAGAGGAAATCTTCGAGGAGAAAATGATCCGTGATCTCTATGATATCGATAACGGTTTCTTTGATCCTCGCTACGGCAGCATCGAGCTTCCGGCTCCGAAAGGAGATCCTAAAATCATGGTTCTTTCTTCCTGCGGAACCGGGATTCCGGTCTACAGAAGATTACAAAAACATAATCAGCCTTTTGTAGCAGGCATCCTCTATACCAATGATGTGGATTACCAGCTGGCCAGACTTCTGGCGGCAGAGGTTATTACGGAAGAACCTTTCTGCAGTATCAGTGATGAGACCTACGAGAAGGCCTTAAGAAAGATGGCAAGCTGTGACCGCGTGATTGATGCCGGAATTGCAATCGGGGAATCCAACCGAAGGATGGAAGATCTGATTCAGGCGGCGAAAGAAGCGGGGAAATATGAGAAACTAAATGATTGATCATTATAAAATGATGAGGTGGTCCAAACGGCAGATGAGAGGAAAATATCCTGAAGACTGCTAATTGGAAAGACCTTTTATATATACCACCGTCTGATGATCTTGAGGGTTTATCATAATTGAAAATCAAGGCAAGAGCAGACGATCCATATCAACGATATTCAAAATTAAAAAAGGAGGAAACAATGAAAGCTTTAAGAAACTTATGTATGGCAATCATCATAGCGGTCGGATTAATGATGATTCCAATGATTGTAGCTGCTCCGGTACAAGCAGCAGGAACCGATGAATATATTGATTATGCCGGAACCAATGTGAATTTTGTGAAGAATGACGGTGTATCAGGATTTGGTATGTTTACTCCTCAGGATGGCACTACCATTGCTATAGATGGGGATGATGTTGTAATCCATTACCTTCCCAAGAACACAACTATATATGGGGGAATTCATTGGGGATTGATTAATGACGAAACTCCTGAAATAGATGTGCCTCTGGTAGACGGAGCCATGGATATTACTCTTCCAAAATCAGTTTGTGGGAAAGGTATTCCGGTTGCTCCACTTAAACCGGATGGAGGTACAACCACTACACAATACTATCTGGCTATACCTTCAGAAGATTTCTTGCCCACTATGAGAGAACTTACCAGAACAAAGCTAGATATAACCAATGAAACAGGAATGTTTAAAGCTGTTTCTGCATTTACTGAGAAAGATAGCACCGGCACTTATCTTTTAATGGCATTATCCGCTTCAGGCTATCATAATCTATATAAAGCAACTTATGATCAGGCGGTTGAAAACGGTGACCATCGAGAAAATTGGATAGAAGGCTATATAAATGAGGATGGGAAATGGGAATTTGAAATAAAGGTGGATGAGGAAACTTATATACCTTTAGTTGC
>CAMNGO010000207.1 GCA_946538445.1 uncultured Lachnospiraceae bacterium | reverse complement strand
ATCGTCGGCTACTTTACCTGTTCCGATCAGTTCGGTCGGCTCTGCCAGAACAATATCGGCCCCCATACAGGCCACAGCCTTTGCCTCTGCAATACTGTCTGCACAGACAATCGTTATCATGTCCAGCTCCTGGGCTCTCTTGATGCAGGCCTGGAGAACGGCAACCCCTTTGGGGTTCTCCGCATGGTTGAGAAATACGGCGTCAGCTCCGGCTTCCTTTAAAGATTCGGGCAGGATGTGACCCATGCCCCTGCCGGGAACCAGGGGATCCAGAGACTGGGCGCAGACAATAAGATTCTTTGTATTTTCCTTGATGAGACGGATATCTGCATAAGGACAGGTGAAGTACATGGTAAGTCCGGTGTCAGCTGCAACCTGGTCAGCGGCCTGGGCCAGCTCCAGACTCTTCTTTCCGTAAAGATAGGACTTGGGATTGACTACGAGAAACGGACTTTTTGCTTTGGCCATGATGGCACTCCTTTCTGTGATGACTATCTGAGATGATTTTCTGTGATGATAAGAAAGAAAAATGAATAAAAATCCAGATCAGTATAGTTGATAAATACATGATTTACTTCTTATTATATAGAAATGCATGGTAAGTGTAAATATTGAAAAAAACCGTCACATTCTGTTTAATCTTTAAACAAAATATGTCAAAAAAATGTTTGCATAGTTACAGGCCTATAAGGCATAATATTAGAGAAGACAAGTGCATGAAGGAAGGAGCATTTGCCTTAAAGACTTGCAGGTATATGTTCTAGAGAAGGAGGATATTATGGCAAAAATAGGTGTAGTATTGGTGTCTCACAGTGAATTGATTGCAACAGGTCTCAGGGATCTGGTTAATGAGATGAACGACGGTTCGGTTCCGGTTGTTGCGGCCGGCGGAGCTGATGGCGGCAGGATCGGTACCAGTGCCATTAAGATTCAGGAAGCCATAGAGTCCATCGAGGACTGTGACCATATCCTGATTTATGCGGATCTCGGCAGTTCCATCTTAAGTGCGGAAACAGCCCTTGATCTGGTGGATGAGGATCTGGCAGAAAAATGTACCATGGTTGATTGTCCCATCGTTGAGGGAGCACTGGCCGGGGTTATCATGGCAGCCGGAAGCGGCGATGTGGAGACAGCGATCCAGGCCTCCGAAGAGGCAAGAGGGGCATTGAAGCTCCAGTAAATGTTTTGGAACGGTAAATATTTTCAGGTTGAAAATACTTACACGTTGACAAGGTTGACTGATAATATTACAATAAAACCAGACAAAACTTACAAAAAATGCGCGAAACCACATGTAATATATGTGAAAAATGCGTATATGGATTCTATGTTTTCATGGAAGAAATGAAAGTGATGTCAGATTTTGTTTCCAGCCCTGAAAAGGGTTCCATATTATTTTCAAGTTTTAAGGAGGTTTACACATGGCTAAGATCAAAAGACTGTTCAATGACCCGTATGATATCGTAGAAGAGTATCTTGAGGGATATGTGAAAGCACATAAAGAATATGTTAAGATGTGCGACATGGAAGAGGCACAGGGCAGGGTTGTTGTAACGAATGATGCCGGAACCAAAGATAAAGTCGGCGTTATCATCGGTGGTGGTTCAGGACATGAGCCTCTGTTCATCGGTTATGTTGGCGAAGGATTTGCTGATGGCGTTGTTATCGGTAACATCAATACTTCTCCCTCACCGGATCCCTGCTACGCTGCAGCAAAAGCTTGTGATAACGGAAAAGGATGTATCTACCTGTATGGTAACTATGCCGGAGACGTTATGAACTTCGATATGGGTGCAGAGCAGGCTGATGAAGAAGATGATATCCGTGTAGAGACTGTTCTGGTTACAGATGATGTTGTTTCCTCTGAGAATATTGCTGACAGAAGAGGTATCGCAGGTGACTTCTTCGTATTTAAGGTAGCAGCAGCTAAGGCTGACACAGGCGCTGACCTTGATGAAGTCGTTGCAGCAGCAAATAAGGCCAATGACAATACACGTACCATGGGTGTTGCCATGTCCTCCGCAACACTTCCTGCAAAGGGCGATGTAATCTTTGAACTTCCGGATGGCGATATGGAAATCGGTATGGGCATCCATGGTGAGCCCGGCGTTCGTAGAGGCAAGATTGATACAGCCGATAACGTAGTCGATGAGATTATGGATCCGATCCTGAAAGATCTTCCCTTCGTAGAAGGCGACGAAGTTTATGTACTTGTGAACTCCTTAGGTGCTACACCTCTGATGGACCTTCATGTATGCTACAGAAGAGTAGCTCAGATTCTTGAGGAGAAGGGTATCAAGGTTTATAAGGCTCTGGTCGGACCGTTTGCATGTTCCATGGATATGGCCGGTATGTCCGTAACCCTCATGAAGCTTGATGACGAGCTGAAAGAGCTTATGGATGCTCCTTGCGATACTCCTTACTTTACACAGAAATAATTAGTTTACAAAGAGGTTAACATGAGTGATTACATTTTAAGTAAAGACTATTTTGTAAAGGTAATCGAAGATCTGATTACCCTTGTCGATCAGAGAAAAGAATACTACACTGAACTGGATTCCCAGATTGGTGACGGAGACCATGGCATTAACCTGGAAATCGGTTTCCGTGAGGTCAATAAGAATCTGGACGAGTGGAAGAAGCTTAACGTGCGTGATTTCTATAATAATGTAGGAAAAGCACTCCTGGATAAGGTTGGCGGATCCTCAGGACCGCTTTACGGCAGCTTTTTCATGAAGTTCGGTCTTCCCATCAAATCAAAAGGACCCGATGAGGGAGCTACCTTTGAGGAGTTCATTGAGATGATGGACAAGGGTGTTGCTATCATCCAGAAGCGTGGTAAGTCCACCAAGGGTGAGAAGACCATGCTTGATACCTTTATCCCTGCTCTGGAAACCCTGCGCAGCGAGTATGAAGCCGGAACACCGGGCAAAGAGGCTATGGAGAAGGCTGTGGAAGCCGGAAAAGAAGGCCTGGAATTTACCAGAAACATCGTTGCGACCAAGGGACGTGCCATGAGATTGGGAGAACGTGCTATCGGTCATCTGGATCCCGGTGCAGCATCTGCAGCAGAATTCCTGGAGGTATTCTACAAGGATATGCCGTAAGGAATCCGGAAAAGTAAAAACAGGAAAAAGGAGACAGGGGACGGTTCTCTGTCTCCTTTTTATTATCCATATTCCAGGGGGGAAATCAAAAATGGAAAAAAAGAAAAAGAGTAAGTGGAAGATTATTGCGGTTGTCGTTGGAATCCTTCTGGTTATTGCGGCTTTGATTGTCCTTCTTCAAAGCTGTGGTCTGGCCGGCTTCAGCAGCAAGCTTGGGGATATCAAAGGAAAGTTGATCGGTAATTCTTTTGACTGTTATTTTTATGATAACAGCGGGAACAAGTATCTGACTGTTTCCGGTAAGAAGATCAATATGGAAGGAAATGTAGTGGAGGATGCACAGATTAATTCCAAGGATGGTTCGGTAGGCACCACCTATGACCTCTCGGCTGTGATCACGATCAATGTGGATGGCAAGCAGATTCAGAGCTGCGGTGATACCGTCATTTTTGAGGAGAAAGGGTTGGACCCGGATGCCACTTTTAAGCTGGAAGATGTAGACAGCAGTTCCTCCGGTGGTTCCGGGACGACATATATATCGAATATTGTCAATAAGTATAAGAATTATTTCGGCAAGG
>CAMNGO010000206.1 GCA_946538445.1 uncultured Lachnospiraceae bacterium | reverse complement strand
TCCAGCTTTGAGGATTCGATTGACGCCTTCTCGGCTTCCTCGTACAGATAATCCAGAAATGTTTTCTCCACCCTGGGGGAGAAAGGAACACCGAAGGAATCCAGTAAACCGATCAAGTCTATCCTGCGATCCAGATTCAAAGTGATCGTCTCCTGGCAGGCTTTTCCGGCTTCATTTTTTAGTTTATTATATCCTGTCAGCTGCCCTATTCCTACTAAGATGACGAGTCCAAATATTATAATGAGAATGATCAATAGTTTTCTTTTCATAAATGCTCCTTGAATACCCAATGTTCTTAATTCCTTACCATGATTATATACTATATGTCACTCTTTTTACCATATCTTCGACTCCCATCCCTCCTGGTTTTCTTATTAATTATCATTTTCCGTCAGGAAACTCGAGCGGCATAACTCTTTCCTCTGTATTATACTGATTATAAAGTTTATGATATTATGAAAATGAGATGATAAACGGATAAATATCAGGAGGTGCCAGGATGAAGAATCATGATAGATATATCCCTATGCTGTTTACTGCAAGAGGATTGACTTCCCCGATTGGCAGAAAGCTGATCGCGCAGTATATCCAACCGTCAAAAAAGGATAAAGCCTTACTCATCTCCATAGATGAATATTTGCTCGGAGACATTCTCACAAAGGCCTGTGTTGATATGGGATTTCAGGCGAAAAATATCACCCTTTGTGAAACAAAAGAATCTGTAAAGGAATTGCTGGATATGGATCGTCCCCCTCACTTTTCCTTCATCTATGTCGGTGAAGGGAATACCTACCAGATGTTAGACCTGCTTACAGTGGGGACTGATAAGGAGTATTCAGACCGTTTCCTGGAATTCATCAAAAATGAACAGAAGAAGGGAACAGTTTATTGCGGTTCCTCTGCGGGTGCTGCCATCGCAGGGAAAGATATAGGACTGGTAAAAGATTACGCTGAGAAAGAACGGAACTTCTCCCGGATTGAAAATCTTAAAGGAATCAACATATTTCCTGGTACATTAATCCCGCATTACACTGAAGAAGATTTTATGCGGTATTTTTACAGGAAAAGTATACCGGAAATCCAGGAGATCAATAACCATTACCGGCAGCTAGGCTTCATCGATAATGAGAGTATCATAGTCTGGGATCCGGAAGAGACACTCAGCTTGTTGGAAATATATTATGATGATGTAAATACAATGAATAACCTGGTTTTTTTCCTGGAAGTGGCCTCCAATACCTGTTCCTGCCTTCTCATTTGTGATGGTATGGATAACGATGTGAGGAAAGTCTCCCGGATCGAGACTGTTTTGAAGCGTCACCCCGGATTCATTAGCCTGGGCAAAGGTCCATCCTGTAAGATTCCCTTATTTGATATACCGGTCTATAAAATATATCGGCTGAGAGATCACATGTATGGATTCCGGCTTGAATACGGGGAAAAGAGATATGATATGATGATATGCAGATAAGCATTCTCTGTAAAACAACAAATCCCACGATCAAACCATAAACGACTGTGTCCAGTCCTCCTTAAGGTAATCGTGGGATTTGTTTCTTTTATATTGTTTTTTAGATTTAAATGTTTTTGTGGCAGGATTTACCTGCCCCCAGGTCAGTCGAAGCTGGTTATCCAGCTTCCGCCGGGCCTTTTTGCCCAGCTTGTTTTTTGGGATAAAGGTCATGATAACACATCCTTTCTGTTTCAGCCTGATCAGGCATGGATCATGGCATATCGTTTGCTGTTCAGTACGCGAAGCATGTGGTCCATTGGTGTGATATTCCCATCAAACTTATGCTCCATGGTACGAGTGGAGGCTCCACTGGAAAGAGCGGTTCCACGGGTGTGTGCTCTGACAGGAGTCTGCATCTGCCAGGAGTTTACATTGTGAAATACAACAGCCGGCATCTGATAGCCATAGAGTTCAAATCGATCTTTGGCATTCTCATACACGGTCTTATCCGCATTTGCCATGCAGAAATTAAACTCCATATCTGAGAAGATATAGATCACCTGAGGCATCTCTTCCTGTTTGGCATTGTTTTTCACAGCCGTGTCAAGCAACAGGTCAAATACTGCTTCCAGGTTGGTGCTTCCACCCCAGGGCAGATTGCCGATATATTTCAGCTTATCACGGAGTGTTGATCCATGGATTTTAACCAGATGAGGACTGGACTCAAAAGTGATCAGATGATTGTGAAAGACTCCCTGACATCTTTCGGCACAGTACAGTCCCATTGCCTGAGAGATCAATGCCGGTTTTATGGCAGGACTCCAGTACATGGATCCTGAGGTATCAACCACTGAGATCGCGTTGACATTGGCTACGGTTCCGGGAAGATGATTCCACAGTTGTTCGAGTGCGTCTGCACCTATTTTCCTTTTCTTTCCCCATAAACCATCGGTAAAGAATGGTCTGAGTACTTCATATGGAAAGAGTGTCTCTGTGTGAATCTGTTTCTCTCCGGCTTCTACACCAGTCAGGTACTCCTTAAAACGAGTCCCATCATTTCGGTTAAAAGCGTTACGGTATTTCAGCATGGCCTGAGCAGGTACGGCTTCGTAATTGATCTTCCCATGCTGTTTTCTGGCAAGCTGGCACTCGGTCAATCCGATACGGGCCCGAAGGGCAGTAATCAGACGACGATACTCCTTCTGTTCCATCCCAAGCGCATTGATCAGCCGTCTTGCGGTTTCTCTGGTGCGTTTGCTGGAAGTGTTATCAGAAGGAAGCCATTTTGCAAGCAGGGAGATGTGTGCATCATCATCTCCATTTCTGCGGGCTTCCAATGCTTTCTCATCCTTAGCGAGTTGTTCTTTTATGACATCCACTGCCTGTTTCTTGGCAGGAGTGTCCAAAAGGCTGAGCAAGTCGTCCCAACGGCCAAATTCAGCGATAAAAGCAACATTTTTTCTGGCAGATTCCGGCCAGGTAAATGCCACATGACGCATGAGTGTTCGAAACAGCTTTCTCTCTCCCATGCCTCCACGAATATCGCGAAGATGGAAGAGTAACTTCATGGCCAATTCCGGTGATTCGATATAGGCCTGTTCAAAGAGCCGAATCTGATCATCCTGACTGCGATATCTCATGCCTCCGGCAACCGCGAAGAAATCCAGGCAGGCATCTCCGCTGCTGCCATGGGTTTTTGCTCCATTCATGGTGCGGGTATAGTTCGCTTCCGTTTTTAATTTTTCAAGATAGCTCATACATTTTTCCTCCTTTCCTCCGTGCTGACGACATTTCAGCCGCCGCGAGGACAAAGATACACGCCTCAGATAAGAGCCTGGAAAGGCGTTTCCCCAGGAGTCATCCATCCGGAGCATGCAATTACGCCGAAACATGCTTCCGGAGATAAGCGGCCGCCAATCTCTCCTTCGCCCTCAGAGAAATTCTGACGTTATGGGCATCCCAGCCCATGCGCCAGTGCAGCCTGCTTACGGAGAACCTTTATCGCTCCCCGATGTCTTTTCCAAATTGTATATTTTCGTCCTCCCCATTTCGGGAAAGGTATGATAAAGAAGTTTGTTATGATCTCCCTTACATCTACAAGGTTATCACGATTCTGAAATCCTGTATATAAACCTGTGGTTTAATATGTCCAGGGGGCGGGGAGGGGGGATTAGGGGGATTAGGGGGTCAGACCCCTCCCTGGGGTCTGACCCCCTCTCCCCTACCATTTCTCATTATT
>CAMNGO010000205.1 GCA_946538445.1 uncultured Lachnospiraceae bacterium | reverse complement strand
CCCGGGACGATAACGCCATCTGGATTGTGATAAGCACAGAAAAATCTATTCTGAAATATATCGTGAACAAGGGATCCATCACCATCGACGGAATCAGCCTGACAGTAGCCGCAGTGGATTCCTCCAGCTTTTCCGTTTCGGTAATCCCCCACACCGGCGACAACACCACACTCCTGTCCAAGAAACCGGGAGATACGGTGAACCTGGAGACGGATATGATCGGGAAATATGTGGAGAAACTGCTTCATTTCCAGGCAGAAGAAGAGAACCGGAGTTCCGGGATTACCATGGAATTCCTGGCTGAGCACGGATTCTAAAGATAACGAATCGTTATCCTTTAAAATATATTGTTACGAAAGGAAGATACTATGGGAGATTTTTATATCGAGGATGAAGTATCCTTTGAATTTGACCCAATGGAAGAGATTCTGGAAGAGATCAAGAGCGGCAACATGGTGGTTGTTGTGGATGACAATACTGCCGAGAGTACAGGTGCCCTTGTTATGGCAGGCTCCAAGGCAAATGCCGTATCCGTCAACTTCATGATGACCAATGCGAGAGGAACCCTGGCGATTCCCATGAACGAGGAAGTGGCCAGGAGACTGGGCCTGGAGGAACTGATCTGGGAGAGCAAAGAGCAGTATGCGGCGGTTTCCACCATCACCATCGACGCCAATGAGACCACCTATGGCATCTCCGCCCATGACAGGGCAGTGACGGCCAAGAAGGCTGCCTCCGAAGACTCCGTGGCAGCGGATTTCCGCCGGCCGGGACATATGGCCCCCAAGGTAGCCCAGAACGGTGGCGTATTGAAACGAAGCGGTTTTACCGAGGCATCCGTGGACCTTTCCAACATGTCCGGCTGCGGTCCTGTGGCCCTTCGCTGTGTCATCCTCAATGAGGAAGGATCCGTCGCCAAAGGGGAAGAATTATTTAACTTCGCCAGGGAATTTGACCTCAAGATCACTTCCATCGAGAACCTGATCGAGTACCGCAGGAGAACCGAGAATTTCGTAAGCCGCGAGGCAGATGCCAACTTCCCGTCGAAATTCGGTCATTTCCGCATCATCGGCTTTGTGAATAAACTGACCGGCGAACACCATGTGGCCCTGGTGAAGGGGGATGTGGCAGACGGTAATCCCGTTCTTTGCCGTGTCCATTCCGAATGCCTTACCGGTGACGGCTTCGGCTCCCGCCGCTGTGACTGCGGACAGCAGCTGGCAGCAGCCCTGCGGATGATCGAGGCGGAAGGCCGGGGAGTTCTTCTCTACATGAGGCAGGAAGGACGTGGAATCGGTCTCATCAACAAGCTGAGAGCTTATGAGCTCCAGGATCAGGGTATGGACACTGTGGAAGCCAACCTGGCCCTGGGATTCCCGGAGGACCTGAGAGATTATGGTATCGGGGCACAGATTCTGGCTGACCTGGGCGTGAAGAAACTTCGCTTGATGACCAACAACCCCTTGAAACTTATCGGCTTGTCCGGTTATGGCATCGAGATTGTGGAGCGTGTCCCCATTCAGATCGAAGCCAACTCAGACGACCTCTTCTACCTGAAGACCAAACAGGAGAAGATGGGCCATATCACGGACTATTGATGAAATGGAACGTAATGAAATAAAACATAAAATATAACAAATACAACAGGAGGAATATCATGGCAGTTAATATCTTAGAAGGAAAATTAGTAGGCGGAGAAGAGAGAATCGGTATCGTATGCCCGAGATTTAATGAATTTATCGTGAGCAAATTATTGGGGGGAGCCCTGGACGGTCTGGTTCGTCACGGCATCAAGGAAGAGAACATCGATGTAGCATGGGTACCCGGCGCATTTGAACTTCCCCTGATCTGCCAGAAGATGGCTGACTCAGGAAAATATGACGCGATCATCGCACTGGGTTCTGTCATCCGTGGTTCAACAAGCCATTACGACCTGGTATGTAACGAGGCAGCAAAGGGCATCGCTCAGGTTAGCCTGAAAGCCAAGATGCCGGTACTGTTTGGCGTGATCACCACAGAAAATATCGAGCAGGCCATCGAGCGTGCCGGATCCAAAGCAGGAAATAAGGGTTACGAGTGTGCGCTTGGCGCCATCGAGCTGATCAACCTTCTGAAAACCATGGATGAGTAAGAAGACAAAGATAAAAACTTGCATTTTCGGATGAGATGTTTTATACTGTCATCTGACTCTTAATTAAGGGATTATATTTGACACATAGGAGGAATACTGTCATGGCTGCACAGGTTACAAAAAAGACACTGATTGGTGAGATGCTTCAGATGGATATGGGAATTGCCGCTATCCTTATGGGTGCAGGTATGCACTGCGTAGGCTGCCCGTCTTCCGCTATGGAGTCTCTGGAAGAGGCTTGCATGGTTCATGGAATGGATGCAGACTCCGTACTGAAAGCAATCAACGACTATCTTGCTCAGCAGTAACAGATCATAGAGACCATACGCGAGATAAGAACGACAAAGAGGGTATCGTGAAAAACCATGGGTTTTCACGATACCCTCTTTTTACTTAAGGATTATCCTTTTTCAGTTCATTTCCTGCAGAGTCTTTAAGGCATCCGATTCCAGGATCAGCTTAAAGTGCTCTTTAAAATAGAACAGGGAAGCATAAGACGCGATAATGCTCTCTGCGTGATCGGCACAGATGGTGCAGGCGCGGTCGTAGAGCTTCTGGTCGGTTCCGTTGCGAAGAAGAGCCAGGTAATACACTCCTTGTACCGTATCCTTATACAGGGTGCTGTCCCCCTGATAGAAAGGAGTCAGAAAACCGCTGACCCTGATTACATCATCAAGAGTCAAAAAGGCATAGATCTGGTCCGATTTGGGCTGAGGGGCTTCTGCCTTAGGCTGCTGCTTATTGAGGTAGCCCTGCTTGGCGGCGGCGATGGCCTTGTTGAATGTCTCGAGAACATCCACGGAAGCGTTCTCTCCCTCCTCCCGGGAATCCGCGTCATCCTGTGGGGAATCGGAACGGAAGGAAAGCCCCTCCAACTCAAAGGGAACGTCCTCCTCATCCTCCTCCAGATCCTCCATATCTTCTTCGTTCGCCGTGGAAGAAAAGCGGGAGAAACGGGTGTCCAGCACCTCAGGATCCTCCACCTTGGTCACGACCAGGATCAGACAATCCAGAGAAACCGGGATTGCCTCGATCATGAGGGGGATATTATCCACTTCAAAACCGCAGTCGGCGGCAGCCTTCTCCATCATATCGCGGAAGAGGGCCTTGGCCTTGGGGGACCCGTAAGCCAGCTCGGAGAGCCGCAGCTCCCTCTGCTCCAGGTCTTCTTTATTCAGGATACAACGGATCTGATTGTCATTCAGTTTCTCAATCTTCAAATATATCACATCCTTCTGCAGGCAGCTGACAGCAGGTTATGCTGTCAGCCACTTAGATTAAAGCTGTCTGAATTCACGGTGTGTATAGTATATACATTAATTCGAAAACTGTAAAGTGTCAATATTTCCCGATATTATAACCGAAAAAATAATGATTGTCAAATATTGGAAAATATGTTATGATGCATGTTACAGTAGAATCATCTTAAGGCAGTGAATTATTTTCTACCAACCAGGCACCTCAGGACTTCCTGAGGTGTCCTGTTTTTCGTTTTATATGATGGAGAAACAAGGTTTTTCACGAAATAACATACTTTTAATAGCATTTTAATGCGAGGAATGATAGAATGAAGTATAATGCATATCGA
>CAMNGO010000204.1 GCA_946538445.1 uncultured Lachnospiraceae bacterium | reverse complement strand
AGGGAATCGTCGTGCAGATCCGATAGAGCAAAGGTACCACTGTCCCTACAGCCAGCAGCAGGTTGATCAGCTGGTTGAGAAAGCGGAACCACAGCTTCTCTGCCATTTCTTCTTTTTTCTTTTGATATTTCTCAAATCTTTGTTTCATAGTTGTTTTCTATCGTTTTGTTTTTTATAGCACCGTCGTCAGATGACAGATGGGCAGGCCCACCACGTTATAATAATCCCCGTCGATACCGGAGATAAAGATGGCGGCACGACCCTGGATGCCATAGGCTCCGGCCTTATCCATGGGCTCTCCGGTGCGTATGTAAGCGGCGATCTCCTCCTCGGAGATGTCCCGCATCCTCACTCTGGTACATTCATGAAACTGCTCGGTCACATGAGTCCGTCCACCCACGATGGTTATCACGGCAACGCCGGTATAGACCTCATGGGATCTCCCGGACAGCTTCCGAAGCATGACAGCAGCGTCCTCCTCATCCACAGGTTTGCCCAGAACTTCTCCATCCAGGACAACGATGGTATCGGAACCGATGATCTTGCAATCTTCCTTCTCTCCCCTATGAGCCTGGGCCACTGCGGTGGCCTTGCGAAGGGACAGTTCCTCCACCATGGCATCGGGCTCCAGCCCGTCCAGGTCCACGTTTTCATCCGCCTGGCTCACCTCTACGGTAAAGGTGTAACCGGCCTGCTCCATGATTTCTCTTCTCCGGGGAGACCCGGAGGCTAATATAATATTCATAATGACTCCACAAAGCGCATAAACGCTTTCTGCCCTTCTTCTGTCCTCTTATAGACACCGGCGCATTCCAAAACCTTGACGAATACCTTGCTGATCTCATCCTGCAGGATGCCGCGGATGTTGTCCGGTGTGATTTCATAACGGTCGATCCATTCCTCCACCCAGTCCGCGTGTTTTTCGATCTGTTCATCCGCCCGGATGTCCTTACCCTGGAGGATGGCTTCTTCCAGGATGGCGATCTCCTGTTTCAGTCTGGCGGGAAGTACTGCCAGTCCCATCACCTCGATCAGGCCGATATTCTCCTTCTTGATATGATGGAGATCAGCCGAGGGATGATAGACGCCCCAGGGGCTTTCTTCCGTTGTTATGTTGTTGCGCAGGACCAGATCCAGTTCAAAAAGGTCCTCATGCATGCGGGCGATAGGAGTGATGGTATTGTGTGGTGTCCCATCGGTCTCGCTGAAGATGAAGGCATCTTCATCCGTATACCCTCTCCAGCTTGTGAGGATATGGTCTGCCGCATCCACGATTCTTCCGATGTCCTTTCCCTGGAGGCGGATCACGGACATAGGCCATTTCACGATGCCCGCATTCAGATCTTCATAGCCTTTCAAGGTGAAGGTTGTCTCATAAGGGGCCTTGGCCATGGCGAAGACATAGCCTCCCCCCTGAAAATGATCATGACTTAAGATCGATCCGCCCACGATGGGAAGGTCCGCATTGGAGCCCGCCGTATAGTGGGGGAAGAGTTTGACGAATTCCAGGAGTTTCCGGAATACCGCCCGGTCAATGATCATAGGAATATGTTTTTTATTTAAGATGATACAATGCTCGTTGTAATACACGTAGGGGGAGTACTGAAGGAAATAATCCTCCCCCGCCAGTTTGATGGGGATGATGCGGTGGTTCTGCCTGGCCGGATGGGAGAAATGACCCATGTAGCCTTCATTTTCCACACACAGGAGGCAGCTGGGATAGCCGGACTTCTTAGCCTGGCCGGCTTTGGCGATATCGCGGGGATCCTTCTCCGGTTTGGAGAGGTTGATGGTGATATCGATGGGACCGAACTCTGTCTCCGTCATCCATTTTTCATCTTTGGCGATGCGATCCTTGCGGATGTAATTGGTCTTCTGGCTGAAATCATAATAATAGTCGGTGGCTTTCCTGGGGTCTTCCCGGTACAGATCGGCGAAGGTTTTCCTCACCATGGTTGGCGGAGGGGTCAGCAGACCCATGATCTTCGTGTCAAAGAGGTCCTTCATGGTGATGGTATCCTCCTCGAAGAAACCCTCCTTGTGGGCATAATCCAGCATATCCTCCAGGATATCCACCAGTTCTCTTTTCTCTGTCACGGGAGTCTCTTCATACTCCAGGATGCCAAAAAGTTCAAGAAGCCGGTTTGTGGTATAGGTTTTATCATCAAGGTTCACAAGACCGGCATCGATCCCGTAAGCCACCAGTTCCGAAATCAATTGATTTATCATCATTTGTCCTCTCTTTCTTCTACTCAATCACCTTCATGCCACCGTATTTGCGGATCTTTAAGACATGACATGCCCCTTTTCCGAAGACCTGATCCATGGCTTCCAGATAGGCGGCTACCTTATCATTTTTCACAAAAGCCTGTATGGTGCCGGCAAAACCGCCCCCATGGACACGGGACACGCCTGCTCCATCTTCCAGAACCGCCTCACTGACCGCCAGGGCCAGGGATACATTCTGATGCTGTACGTCATTGTTGGTGTATACATTCTGCAGGAATTTGAAGGAAGAATCCCCGGAAGCCTTGACCGTATCCAGAAATGTACCGATCTCCTCCTTCTTTAATGCCTCCACTTCCTTCTGCACCCGTTCATTTTCCCGGATGAAATGGATGGCACGAAGCACAGCCCGGTCACCGCACCGGTCGCGGAGGGCCTGCACATTTGCAAGGATCCGGTCCAGGCTGATGCCGCAGAGGACTTCTTTATCAAAATATGCTGCCACGGATTTCATCTCCTGAGGAATGGCCGCATAATCTGCCGTCAGATCTGCATGGGACCCCTTGGTATCCGTGATACAGAGACTGTAGCCATATTTGTTCATATCGAATTCCACCTTCTCCACCACAGGAGCGGCGGGGTCAGCGAAATCCACGTGAACCAGGCTTCCTACCGAGCAGGCCATCTGGTCCATCAGACCGCAGGGCTTACCGAAATAGACATTCTCTGCATACTGGCCGATAACAGCATTGGTCACCGGGTCCAGTTTCCCATCGTTGTAGAGATAAGAGATAATGGTTCCGATGATGGTTTCAAAGGCAGCAGAGGAAGAAAGTCCCGCACCGATGAGTACATCGCTGGTGATGTAAGCCTGGAAACCGCCGATCCGATAGCCACGGTCGACAGCCCCGGCCAGCACGCCCTTGATCAGGGCTGTAGTAGATTCCTTCTCCTCCTCCTTGAGGGAAATGTCATTGACGTCAATCACGATCTCATTGTAATCATCCGACACCACACGAACCAGGGAGTCTTCTCTTTTTCTGGTGATGGCGATGGCATCCAGGTTGATGGACGCTGCCAGGATCTCCCCGTGCTGGTGGTCTGTGTGGTTGCCACCCACTTCACTTCTGCCCGGGGCACTGTAGATTGCCACCTGATCCTCCCCGTACAGGCTTTCATACTTCTCGATCGCCTTGATGTATCGGTCTGTCTGGTAGATAAGCTTGCTCTCATCCACGTAGATGTCCAGGAGCAGATCTTTATATATCCAGTTTTTCAAACGTTCTTTTAACAGTTTTGTCTCGATCACTTCATACCCTCCAAATCACTTTGCTATACTGATTTTCAAATAACTATATGCTACTTATCATTGTAAAAAAACAGTAGCTGCCTGTCAAGGCAGCTACCGCTCATTAAGCAATGATTTATGCAGTATCTTTGCAAAGGATTTCGGTTATTTGACCGTTACCTTCTTGCCGCAGATTTTCTTTGTGAAGATCTTCTTGTATTTCTTCACGAATTTTTTGTTGACCTTCT
>CAMNGO010000203.1 GCA_946538445.1 uncultured Lachnospiraceae bacterium | reverse complement strand
ATGGCTGCCGAAGGGAAGAAGAGGGGGGAGATCATCTCAAGAATCGAGGAATTGAAGCCTTTGGTCCGTTCCAGTTTTGTGGTGGATACCATGGTCTATCTCCAGAGAGGTGGACGCTGCAGTTCCATCACAGCGTTAGCAGGAACTGCCCTGAAGATCCACCCTGAGATTTTGGTGAAGGATGGCTCTATGATTCCGGGAAAAAAATATCGTGGAAAGATGGGGCATGTAATAGAGAAATATGTTAAGGATCTGGAGGAGGAACTCGTCCAGGCAAAAAATGACCGGGTATTTATCACCCATTCCGGTTGCCGGGAGGAGATCATCCAGGCCATTAAGAAGTATCTGGAAGATCTGAACGTTTTTAAGGAGATTTTAATCACAAGAGCCGGAAGTGTGATTTCCAGTCACTGTGGACCTGGAACCTTGGGGGTTTTGTTTATAGCGAAAGATAGGTCGTAACACAATCTGTGTTACGACCTTTTTTTATCTACTCATTCTCAGACTTCTGTGATTCCTGCCAGGACATTTTTATAGTCTTCGTAATTTTTCTTAAGGAGCTCCGGAGTATCCAGCTGGTAAGGGCAGTGGCTGGTGCATTGGCGGCAGTTGATGCAGTCTTCGATCTTCTTCATCTCTTTCTGCCAGTGGTCATTCAGCCAGGCCTTAGAAGGTGCTCTTCTGAGCATAAGAGACATCCTGGCACAGGTATTGATAAGGATTCCCTTAGGACATGGCATACAGTAACCGCATCCCCGGCAGAATTCACCGGACAAATCCTCTTTTTCTTTTTGGATGTATTCCCTGATCTCCTGATTCATTTCCGGGGTCCGGTCCATATAGGAGAGCCATTCATCCAGCTCGGATTCTTTCTGAATTCCCCAGATGGGCAGGGCATTGTCAAACTGTGTCATAAAAGCCATTGCTGCATCTGAACGATGGATCAAACCGCCGGCCAACCCTTTCATACAGATGAAACCTACTTCCTTCTCCTTGCAAAGATTTACCAGATTGATTTCTTTTTCAGAAGCAAGATAACTGAAGGGGAACTGCAAGGTCTCATAATAGCCGGAATTTACGCAGTCGATGGCTACCTGAATCTTATGGGCAGTTATTCCGATATGGCGGATCTTTCCTTCTTCTTTTGCCTCAAGCATGCACTCATACATGCCACTGCCGTCGCCCGGAGTCCAGCACTGATCCACACAATGAAATTGATAAAGATCGATATAATCCGTCTTCAGCAATTTTAAAGAAGTCTCCAGGTCCTCCCGGAACTGATCCGGAGTTTTTGCCATAGTTTTCGTTGCGATATAGATTTTATCTCTCATCCCCTGGAAAGCATAGCCCATTTTCTCTTCACTGTCCGAATAAGCCCGGGCTGTATCAAAATAAGTCATACCTCCCTCATAAGCTTTTCTCAATATCTTTGCGGCAGTCTCCAGATCCACCCGTTGGATCGGAAGAGCCCCGAAGGCATTTTGCGGACTGCGGATCCCTGTCTTACCTAATGTAACGGTATTCATTCATCTTACCTCCATTCCTCACTTATTACATACTTATACTATATCTTAAAAACGTCTGAAAGAACAGTATTTTTCGTTAAAAATGGAAAGACCTGTCAGTGCTGTATTTTACCATTCATCAACTGATATGTTTATAGCTTTCTACAGTATATGATGATATAATACAACTAAGTATATCAGATTATAATTTGGACGGAGGTACTAATTAATGAGTAAGAATGTTTTGATCATAACAGGAAGTCCCAGAAAGAACGGTAATTCAAATAAACTGGCAGCAGCATTCGCCGGCGGGGCAATGGCTGCCGGACATCAGGTGGAAGTGCTGGATGCCTGCACGCTCAAGATGGATGGATGCCATGGTGACGCTTCCTGCCATGAAAGAGGATACTGTGGATTAAAAGATGATGGGGTTCTGCTCCATGAGAAGATGTGCTGGGCAGATGTACTGGTCCTGGTTACTCCTGTTTACTGGAAGAGCTTTACCTCCCAGATCAAGAAGGTAGTGGACAGGCTCTATCCTTTCGCTGCTCCCAAGCCAAGAGCAGCCTGCACCGTGAAGGAATCTTATCTTCTGGCTACCGCCAACAATCCGGATCCGGCAGTATTCCGTTGCCTGAAAGAGGAATTCGATTTGGTGAATACCCTGCTTAAGTTTGAGAAGAGAGGGGTTCTTCTTGCAGGAGGATTAGGAGCTCCCGGTGCCATTGACGAACATAGAGAGTTTGTTGAGGAAGCTGTAAAAATGGGTATGCAGGTGTAGAGGCATAACATGTTTGAATAATATGAAATAGAATACGACAGGGGGCAGCCACAGACAGGCCGCCCTCTTTCGTATTTTATATGGCAAAAAAACTTGACAATTTACCAAAATATAAATATTATAAAACAGCGTATATTTTGCATAAATATTGCTATTTTAGATATAGTAACTGATGAAGGGAGAACAAGTATGGCAACATTTAAATATACAACACTGAATAATATCGCCCAGGATGGAATCGACAGACTCGGTGAGAACTTTGTAAAGACAGATGATGCGAGTGAAGCTCAAGGTATCCTGGTACGTTCTGCCAAGATGCATAATATGGAGATCTCCGATCAGCTTTTGGCTGTTGCAAGAGCAGGTGCCGGAGTGAACAACATCCCGGTTGAAAAGATGGCAGAAAAAGGCATCGTGGTGTTTAATTCCCCCGGTGCTAATTCCAATGCGGTTAAAGAGCTGGTTATCGCTGTGCTGATTCTTGCATCCAGAAACATCGTGGACGGTATTAACTGGGTTCAGGCAAATGAGAACAATCCGGATATCGCCGCTGATGTGGAGAAGGAGAAGAAGAAATTTGCCGGTACCGAGATCAAGGGAAAGAAGCTTGGCGTCATTGGTCTGGGAGCCATCGGAGCCAAGGTATCCAAGGCTGCGGTATCTCTCGGAATGGATGTCTATGGCTACGATCCTTACGTGGATGCCAAAAAGGCCAAAGATATCAATAAGAAGATGACTTTCATCAGTTCCATAGACGACATCTATGAAAACTGTGATTACATCACCATTCATGTTCCGGCTATGGAATCCACAAAAGATTATATTAATGAGGAATCAATCAAAAAGATGAAAGAGGGCGTTGTGGTACTGAATATGGCCAGGGATGTCCTCATTGACGAAGAGGCTATGCTGGTAGCCCTTGATGAAGGCAAAGTAAGATATTATGTATCTGACTTCCCCAATCCGACGGTTACGGGTCATAAAAACTGCATTACTATTCCTCATCTGGGAGCTTCCACGGAAGAGGCAGAGAAGAACTGTGCGATCATGGCCTGTGATGAACTGAGAGAGTATCTGGAATACGGAAATATCAAGAACAGTGTGAATTATCCTAATATCGATGCAGGTGTCTGCAATTATGAAAGCAGGCTGCTGGTTCTTCATAAAAACATTCCCGGTATGATCAAGAAACTTGCCCATGTGGTGGAAGATGAAGGCATCAATGTAGCTGAGATGACAAACCGTTCAAAGGGAAATTACGCCGTTACGGTTCTTGATCTCGATTCCCAGATCTCCAGGCAGAATGAAGAGAATCTGTCCAAGATAGACGGGGTTTTCAAAATCCGAAAAGTAAAATAAAAAAGATGAAAAAAAGTGATAAACAGGTGGAATCATAAAGGTGTGATTTCACCTGTTTTTTTTCTGTTACACAACCAGAAGCAGCTCTGCACCTTTTTGGCGCAGGGCTGTACTTATGTCCGGGATA
>CAMNGO010000202.1 GCA_946538445.1 uncultured Lachnospiraceae bacterium | reverse complement strand
GAGAGCATCTGCCTTACAAGCAGAGGGTCATAGGTTCGAGCCCTATAGGTCCCATATGTGCCGGCGTGGCGGAACTGGCAGACGCACAGGACTTAAAATCCTGCGGGACTAATCTCCCGTATCGGTTCGATTCCGATCGCCGGCATATAACCTGATATTTTGTGGGCATAGCTCAGCTGGATAGAGCGTTTGGCTACGGACCAAAAGGTCGGGGGTTCGAATCCTCTTGCCCACGTTTCCACAATATGTTATAATATTGTATATAGCGCTATCGCCAAACGGTAAGGCCCCGGATTCTGATTCCGGTATTTCCAGGTTCGAATCCTGGTAGCGCTGCTAAGGCACTTTTTGAGGTGCCTTTTCTTTTTTTACGTGGTTTTTTGGCGATAAAGTATTCTGGCAAAACAATAAAGTCTATTGTATTCATACTATGACTATGGTATCATCAATTTAAGTTGTGAGACTATGTCCATATTCTATATATGAGAGGCAGGAGATATTTATGGCAGAAGGACGTATCATTTATAACCCAAGTAAGTTAGTATTAAATATGTTTTACCGCAAGATGAATGCGGATGCCCGTAAGGAACTCGAAGGAAAGAATTACGAGGCGATCGGCCTGTTCCAGACAACGGTTGCAGGAGTTCTTTACTATGGCGACCGTGTATTCAAGACCAGTAATGTGTATCCGGTAGAGATCGTTGGTAACTGCCCGCAGCACATTACTACCTTGGCATTCTTCGGTGATACATCTGCAGTAGAGACTGCCATGAAGATGATTATCAGCGAGGAGCAGACCAAGAAGAATCGTCTGATCTGATGATGAGATATCCTGAATGAATATTTGATACTATGAGGGTTCAAGACACGTATGGTTGTTGAGAACCCTTTTTTACTGTACAGATACAATTCCATAGAATGAACAGATTATAACAGATAGGAGCTTAGAAAAATGAGATATACTATGCCGGTTCGGGTAAGATACAGTGACACCAATCGAGATGGTTTTATGAATCTTCATAAAATACTGGAATATTTTCAGGATTGTTGTATCTTCCAGTCTGAATCCCTGGGATATAAGGTACAGGATGAACTGGACAGAGATCGTGGATGGTTTCTCCTGGCCTGGAATGTTGAGATAGAACGTTTCCCTGTGATGGGTGAGGAGTTACAGATTACTACAGAGCCTTATAAGATGAAAGGCTTTTATGGGTACAGAAGATTCATGATCATTGACTCTGACAGCAAGGTGCTGGCATCTGCGGATTCCCTCTGGCTGTTGATGGACCTGCGCAAAAAGATCCCTCAAAGGGTACCGGCCGATATGATAAACGCTTATATCACGGATGTCGAAGATGATACTGTCCGTGTAAAGAGAAAACTGGAGACAGAAGGTCCATGGATTTCAAGAGGAAATATTCCGGTAACCCGGCATTTTCTGGATACGAATTCCCATGTCAACAACGTATTTTACGGCATGTGGGCTGAGGAATACCTGCCGGATGGTTTTCCGGTACACAGGATCATGATTGATTATCGTCAGTCCTCTTTTGAAGATGATGTGATTACCGTTGATACCATTCAGGAGGAAGAGCGTGTAAGATGTCGTTTTCGCAATCAGGATGATATCTTATTGGCGTTAGTAGAATTTTGGAGGAAGGCATAATGTTGGAATTAGGAAAGAAACAGAAACTGATCATCGACCATAAGACGGATTTCGGTGTTTATCTATGTGATCATATAAGAGAAAGAGGAGACGACAGTGATTGTGTCCTGCTGCCCAGAAAACAGGTTCCGCGGGGAGCACAGATCGGGGATGAGATTGAAGTATTTGTCTACAAAGACTCCCAGGACCGGCTGATTGCCACCACAAAGACTCCCATGCTGACCCTTGGTCAGGTGAATGCGTTGGAAGTGGTACAGATTACCAAGATTGGGGCTTTCTTATATTGGGGTCTTGAAAAAGACCTTCTTCTCCCTTACAGCGAACAGACTGTCAAAGTAAGAAAAGGGGAGAAATACTTATTTGCCCTGTATATTGATAAGAGTGACCGTCTTTGTGCCACCATGAAGATATATGATTATCTCCGGACGGATTCCTCTTATCAGGAAAATGATGTGGTAAAGGGCACGGTTTTCAGCATCAATCCTCAGTTTGGAGCATTTGTGGCGGTGGATAATTGTTATCTTGGTCTGATTCCCAAGAATGAAATGGTCAGAAATATCCGGATCGGGGATGAAGTGGAAGCCAGAGTCAAAGAGATAAGGGAAGATGGAAAGATGAACCTGAGCCTGCGTGAGAAAGCATATGTTCAGATGGATATCGATTCCGCCTTCATCATGGAAAAACTGGAGATGAACCGGGGATACCTGCCTTATCATGATAAATCTTCCCCTGAGGATATCAAAGAATTCTTTGGTATGAGCAAAAATGAATATAAACGTGCCATCGGGCGTCTGTATAAGATGAAAAAGATCAGGATAGAATCCGATGGGATCTACAAGGTGTAGGAGGGACAGGATGGAAGGATACCGCTATAATTCTTTCGATTCATTTTGGATCATTTTTGTACTGATCCATGTGATCGGTTCCGCCTTTCTGACCCTTCTGCTGAATCTTCCTGTGGGAATCCTTGTGCTTAACAGCATAATATGGCTGTGCGCAGCCTATATGAATCACCATAGGAGAGCAGGAATCTTCCTGTCCGGCCTGGGTTGGTCCATCACTTTATTTCTTTTTACCCACATGCCTTCCGGTTATAGTGCCTCTCTGGCTTTGAATCTGATCGTGCTGATATTTATCTTATATCTGCATTACGGAGATATGAAACTGGTGATTGAGGAGAATCACATAAAACCTGTTGGTCTGGTTGATCTGGGATACATTATCATTCTCACAGGACTTTTCCTGATCATCGCAGAGTATGTCAACGCCGTATCTATGATCTTCTTTCACAATTATGTGACAGATTCCCTGGGAACGATCCGGATCAATCTTGTTTATGGCATTCTGGTGTTTGCGCTGGTACCCGCTTTGGCGGAGGAGCTCCTTTTTCGTGGGTATATATTTCAGAGACTGGGAAATGGTTGGAAAGCAATTTTGATTTCTGCATTGCTTTTTTCTCTGGGGCATATGAATTTCAATCAGATGAGCTATGCATTTGTGGTTGGGTTTTTGTTTGCCATCGTTTTTTCAGTGACGGGAAACCTTACATATACATTGTGCATCCATTGTATGTTTAACCTTTACTCCCTCTTTATGATGGCGTACGGGGAGAGCTGGCTCGCCGAGCTGATCTCCGGTATAAATGTTGGGGGATATCACCTCTTTTATCCTTCTTTGCTGGATTCTTCCGGCAACCTGGAAAAAATGGCGGTCCTTTCAGGATTCTTCATCTTTCTGATGGCTGTTCTGCTGGTTTTGCTTATGCTGCATTTCTTAAGACGCAGGTATCCTGCAGTGAACCGGGAAGGAGCAGAAGCGGGGTGGACACCGGGCATAGCCTTCTGGCTTGCGACGGTGATATGTCTTGTAATCACAGTGCTTCGTGAGTTTGTCTGATTCCGGAGTAGAGAAAAAGAAAGCGGTCACATCGTGACCGCTTTGATACGTTTCAGGCTATACTTCCTTCAATTTAGTTTGTTTGTGCTTCGACGGTATTCATTTGGCGTCATATAAGTATGCTTTTTAAAGGACTGAGAGAAATAGGACTGGGATGAGAAACCGATCCTCTTTGCAATCTCAGCGATGGAGTAATTGGTTTTCTCCAGCATGATCTTACT
>CAMNGO010000201.1 GCA_946538445.1 uncultured Lachnospiraceae bacterium | reverse complement strand
GTGATGAGGTCCGGTGATACCTCTTATAATCTTTTCATTTCCATGCTCTATACCCAGATGTTCCGGATTCTTCGTGACCTTGCGGACAATGAATGCCCCGGAGGAAAGCTTCCTATCCATGTACGGCTGTGGGCAGATGAATATTATGCCGGCCCGAAGCCTGCAGATTCTGAAATGCTCCTTGGCGAGATCCGATCCAGAAATATCTCCATGGTGCCGATCCTCCAGGATGTATCTCAGCTTAAGACTTTATTCCCCCAGGATAAATGGGAGATATTCTCCTCCAACTGCTCTGCAGTGGTCTATCTTGGATCAGGGCCTACTGCTTATTCGACCCATAAATGGATATCCGACATGCTTGGAGAAATGACCATCGATACCCGGTCTGATACGATCTCCCAAGGAAGAGGTGGCGGCGGGAGCCTGCAGAATTCAAAAGCAGGCATGAAACTGATGACACCGGAACAGGTCAGGGAGATGCCAAACCGGGACTGTATCCTGCTGATCGAGGGGATGAAACCTGTCTATGACAGGAAGAACCGTCCGTTTGCCACAAAACAATGGAAAGAGGCAGAGATCGCGGCAGGACCAGATGGCTATACAAATCCCATCCGTATCCTGCATGACAAAGAGAAGGATATCTATAAAACGGTGGATTGTGAAGAGAAGATCATCATGGTAGATAAAGCAGAAGAGCAGTTTTACCGCAATGCAGCAGCAACAGATAAGACGATCCGATTCTTTGACATAGATGAAGAAGCTTTCCTGTATCTGAACTGGGATGAAGACAAACCGCTAACCATGGAGGAGATACAGGCAATCGCAAAAACTGCTAAGAATAAGGATGTATCCATGATGGAAGAACCGGATGATGTGAAAAAAGCGAAAGATGGCGAGGATTCCAACTATAGACAGAAACTCTCTAAGGAACAAAACCCACGTGCAAAGTGGGATCTCAAGGGAACTTTCTCAGACTGCATCCTAAGATATGGAGAGGAACTTACTTCGGAAGAGATGGAGATCCTTTCCCAATGTCTGAAGGATGGTCTGTCTGACCGGCAGATGAAGAAGATCCTTATCCTCTCGGATGCAAGTGCCATGGAAAACTATCGGAAGATTTTTCTAAGTGCTAACAGGAGCAGATAAATGGTGGTCATTTTGGCCAGAAAGGAGCAAAAGTGGACGAAAACAGAGAAAAGAGGACTTACACTGTGGATGAGGTAAAGGAGATTCTAGGGATATGCCGTCCCTCTGTTATAAAATTAATGCAGAAAAAGGAGTTCCGCTGGATCCGCTTAGATGGCGGCAGATACCGCATTTCCAAGAAAAGTTTTGATGACTGGCTGGATAAAGGACCTTCCCTCTGAGGACGATATTTATTCTTGTCGAGTACTACTGCCTGGCACCGATCGAGAGGCTAAAATCTTTTTCTAATATATTGTATGCTAATAGCAGGGAGGGATTGAAATGAAGAAATATATGTCTGTAAAAGAGATGGGGGATATGCTCGGCATAAAGAAAACGGAGCGTTACTGGCTGGTCAAAAAGGGATATTTCAATGTGATCACCGCAGCAGGAAAGATGTGGGTGGAAAGGGATTCTTTTGAGACCTGGTATGCCAATCAGGTGAAATACCACAAGGTGTCCGGAGAGGAACCTGGCCAGGAGATCAAAAAAGATTCCCTGTCCCCAAAGGAGATTGGAGAACTCCTGGGAATACCGAATTCCACCGTGTACGAGATATTAAAAAGAGAAAAGATTGAGACGATCATGGTAGACGGGTGGAAGAGGATCCCGAAAGAAGCCTTCTGGAGATGGTATGAAGGACAGACCCGTTATAGGATCCTTCCAAAGAAAGAGTACAGTAAAAGGACAAGGAAGACAGCCCTCAGTATCCCTGAATTGGCGCAGATTTTGAACATCAGTCAACAGAAAGTATTTTATCTGCTCAGGGAAAGCCAGTATAAAGAACTTCTTCCGACTGTAAAAATCGGAATGGAAGAATGCGTATTAAAAAGAGATTTTGAGATATTCTTAAGAAAACAGGATGATTACCAATATCATCCCTGGCTGGATCAAAGTACGGAGAGGTTTGATGAGGACAGACTTCTTACCATCCAGCAGGCCTCCTGGGTTGCAGGGACATCAAAACAACTGATAAAGAACTGGTACTCAGAGGGAAGAATACCGGTCAGAAAAGCAGGCAGTATTGTAAGGATCTCTCTAATGGAATTAGAGAAATGGCTGGAGAAGAGAAAGGAGTCAGGCAATGGCATCGATCGTTAAAAGAGGAAAAAGTTTTTGTGTCGTCTATTATTACATGACACATGACGGGAAGAAAAAGCAGAAGTGGGAATCCTATAAATCCTTACCGGAAGCCAAAAAGCGTCAGAATGAAGTCGAGTATGGCAAAGAACTCGGAACGTTGATCGTTCCCACGTGTACGACACTCAATGAGCTCCTGAAAGAATATGTTGAGATCTATGGGCGGAGTAAATGGGCCCTTTCAACTTACGAACTAAACGTCAGCCTGATCCGGAAATACATTGAGCCAACCCTCGGAAAGAAGAAACTCAATGAAATAAATGCACGACTTCTGGAGAGATATTATCACGGACTATTGTATACCCCCGCAGTGCCGAACCCATACCACAAAAAGACTGCCGAGAAGAAATTCGTTACCAGCAGCACGATCCGGGATATCCATAAACTGTTGAAGAGCTGTTTCCGTCAGGCGGTCAAATGGGAGATGATCGCAAAGAACCCTGCGGACCATGCTACCGTACCGAAATATGAAGCAAAAGAAAGGGATATCTGGACCCCGGAGATCCTGATGAAAGCCATGGACCTGTGTGAGGATGATATACTAAAGATCGCGATGAATCTGGCTTTTGCATGCTCGCTTCGTATGGGAGAGATCCTTGGGCTCACCTGGGATTGTGTGGAGATCTCAGAAGATGCTATAGACCATAACCGAGCTTATCTATTTGTCAGTAAGGAACTCCAAAGGGTGACTAAGATGGCAATGAAGGAACTCGATGAAAAAGACGTCATCTTCATGTTCCCGGAAGAATCAAAACTGAATAAAACCGTCAGGGTGCTGAAGAAACCTAAGACCAGAAGCAGTATCCGGAAAGTATACATCCCGAAAAGTGTTGCATATATGCTGATCGACTGGAAGAAGAAACAAGATCAATTAAAAGAGATCCTGGGGGAAGAGTACCAGGATTATAACCTGGTAATGACCACATCCTTCGGGATGCCAATGGGCCGCGAGCGGATCCAGAAGTCTTTGAACAAGCTGAGCGAGGAAAATGATCTCCCGAAGATCGTATTCCACAGCCTCCGCCATACCAGTGTCACCTATAAACTGAAAATGACCGGAGGGGATATCAAAGCTGTCCAGGGAGATTCCGGCCACTCCCAGGTCAACATGGTGACCAATGTCTACTCCCACATCATTGATGAAGACAGGAAGAAGAATGCCGCGATAATGGAGGAAACATTTTATAAGAGGAAGGATGCTAATCCTGACATGGACCGCCAGTCAGAGAGCAACAAAGGGAAAACTGTTATTGAGATTCCGGACGGGATTGATACAGAGATGATCAAGAAGGTATTGGAGAATCCGGAGATGATGGTATTACTGAGTGCTCTGGCAAAAGGTACAGGATGATAGAACATCATAATAATAACATAAATATTGGCCAATAACATAAACACTGTTAAGGTGATTAAAGGAGATTTGTTCACCTATGCGATTGGCCGTCGAACCTGGAAGACTAGAATAGTT
>CAMNGO010000200.1 GCA_946538445.1 uncultured Lachnospiraceae bacterium | reverse complement strand
AATCTGACTTACGGAAGAAATGGGAGTTCCATCTTTCTTCTCTGCGAATACATAGCCTCCACGCAGCCGCATGGACGGAGATAAAGCGGTAAGCTTCTCTCCGTAAAATTCCAACTTATGAGCTGTCCGGATCCTCTGGTTATCAATCAGAGTGTTGAGACGGTCCCGGTACAGGATCAGCTGTGTCCTCTGCCGTTCCAATCTGGCTCCGGGATGATTGGCCAAAAGCAATTTCCGGTATGTTTCCAACTGACTCCTGATGTGATTGGTTTTATAGAGAATTCTCTGTTCCAGGGCGTCCTGATAACGGTCCAATTGCTGCAGGATGGAGAATACATCCGGGATGGCCAGTTCGCAGGCAGCGGAAGGAGTCGGAGCTCTCAGGTCCGCACAGTAATCTGCGATGGTCATATCAATCTCATGTCCTGTTCCCGAGATGACCGGTGTATCCGCGTCGTAGATGGCATCAGCCACAACCCGCTCATTGAATGCCCACAGGTCCTCCATGGAACCACCGCCTCTTCCTATGATGATGACATCCACTCCGTAGTAATCAAAGAAGCGGATCCCTTCAGCTATGGTCAGTGCAGCGCCTTCCCCCTGTACTTTGGCAGGGTAAAGGTAAAGCTGTACATATGGATTTCTTCTGGCAGCAACGCTTTTGATATCTTCGATGGCTGCGCCGGTGACGGCTGTGACAATCCCGATGGTACGGGGATAAGAAGGGAGCGGTTTCTTCCGGTTCTGGTCAAAATACCCCAGACCGGCCAACTCTTTTTTCAACTGTTCGAACTTCTGATACAGGAGTCCGGCACCGGCCAGGCTGATCGTCCTGGCGTATAACTGATAGGCCCCGTCCCTCTCAAATACGGAGACATGGCCTGCCACGATCACCAGCTGACCGTTCTCCAGATGAAAATCCAGTCCCCCTGCCCGGTTCTGCAGAAACATGACGCACTTGAGGCTGCTTCTGGCATCCTTCAGAGTGAAATAAATATGGCCGGAAGAATGGTATTTGCAGTTGGATATCTCACCTTTGATGTGGATCATCCTCAGGGCATAATCCGATTCAAAGATACGGTGTATATAGGAATTCAGCTGGGATACGGTAAATATATGATTCATGAGAAACAAAGATCCCCTTTATATACAAAAAATAGAGGATAAAGTACAAAGAGACGGTCAACGCAGATACCACATTCACCGTCTTCACTTTTCTCTGACCGGTCTTTCATCTTATTGTAAGACCGTAAGTATATCACAGATGTTCAGTTATCGCGGTTCAAAACAGTAGTATCCGATTAATACATCAGGCCAGCTTGGCCAGTACCCCATTGATAAATCGGGGGGCTTCTTCATTGCTGTAGATCTTGGCGATCTCCACAGCTTCATTGATTGCCACACCGGTCGGTATATCCTCGTCATATAATATCTCATAAACAGCCAGGCGGAGGATAGCCAGTTCCGTCTTTCCAAGACGGCTTAATCTCCATCCCTGGCAGATCTCGCGGATCTTCTCATCGATGGATGTTAGCTCATCCAGGATCGCTGTGAGTTTATTCCGGATATATATCCGGTCCTCCTCCGCTTCCACCTGCTGGTAGAAAGCTTCGGCCTGTTCTTCCAGTTCTTCTCTGGTATTGAATTCAATTCGGAAAAGCAGAAGGAAAATACTCTCTCTCAGTTTTCTTCTTGACATCTTCATAAAAGAACCTCCGTGATGGTTAATTCATTCTCAAATAAACGGGGATCAGTCAATCTGAATCCCGGCGATCCGGATGTTGATCTCTTCTACATTCAATCCGGTCATAGTTTCGATGGCACTTTTCACACGGTCCTGTACTTCTTCGGAAACTTTGGCGATATTCACCCCGTAATCCAGGACCAGCTTCAGATCGACATCCACGATATCCTGATTGATGAGAATCTTTACCCCTTTGGATAACTTCTTCATGCCAAGTTTGCTGACGATCTCATTGGTGATGTTGCCATACATCTTATTGACCCCTTCCACCTCTGTGGCTGCAAGGCCTGCGATCACAGCGACAACCTCGTCTGCAATCTGTACATTTCCGATGCTCTGTATATCATAATCTGTGTTTGTCGTATTCATTTTATTCTCCATAGGATCCTCCTTCGAATGTATATTCCTTGGTGCGGGGAATTCCCGGATGTTCAGAGAAATCCCCATAATCATTATATCAAATATAGTATCTTTTTCAACAAGAAATAGTCAGAACAAGGGTTGTAAAAACCTCATAATGTAGTATGAAAAACTAGTAGACTCCCGTGGGCATTCGCTCCACCGGATCATATCCTGCTTCCTTAAGAGCTTCCTTGATCACATGTTTGTGTTCCTCCCCGAAGGCTTCCATGGTGATGGTAAGTTCCACCGAGCTGTTCCGGTTCACACTGACAAACTGATTGTGTTCCAGGCGGATGATATTTCCTTTTTCTCTGGCGATGATACTGGAAACCTTGGTAAGCTGGCCGGGCACATCCGGAAGGCGCACTGATATAGTAAAGATACGCGAGCGGAGGATCAGACCGTTTTGCACTACGGAGGACAAAGTGATCACGTCCATGTTGCCTCCGCTCAGGATGGATACCACTTTTTTCTTCTCGGGCTGAAGATGTTTGAGAGCGGCAACGGTAAGAAGGCCGGAATTCTCCACGAACAGTTTGTGATTCTCCAGCACATCGAGAAATGCACCGATCAGTTCGTCATCTTCGATGGTGATCACCGAATCCAGATTCTGCTGAAGGTAGGGGAAGATCTTCTCTCCCGGTGTCTGTACTGCTGTACCGTCGGCTATGGTACTGACATGTTCCAGGGTCACAATCTTCTGTGCTTCCAAGGATTTCTGAAGACAATTAGCTCCGGCCGGCTCCACACCAATGACTTTGATCTTGGGATTGAGCATCTTGGCAAGGGTTGACACGCCTGTGGCGAGTCCGCCTCCACCCACGGGCACCAGGATGATATCCACAGTAGGCAGTTCCTTCACGATCTCCATGGCGATGGACCCCTGGCCGGTAGCGATGGCAAGATCATCAAAAGGATGGATAAAGGTATAGCCTTTTTCCTCAGCCAGCTGGAGAGCCATCATAGCTGCCTCGTCATATACCTTGCCGTGAAGAATTACTTCCGCTCCCAGGTTCCTGGTCCGGTTGACCTTCAGCAAAGGGGTTGCTTCCGGCATGACGATGGTGGCTGGTACTCCGAATTCTCTGGCTGCATAGGCAACTCCCTGGGCATGATTTCCCGCGGATGCGGCGATCAGGCCCTTCTTCCGTTCTTCCTCGGACAATGTGGATATTTTATAATAAGCGCCCCTGATCTTATAGGCTCCGGTGAGCTGGAGGTTTTCCGGCTTTAGGTAGACGGTATTGCCCGTCTGATCGGAAAAGAAATCACTTTTGATCAGGTTTGTGGGTAAAATAACACGCTGGATAATATGATACGCTTCCTCAAAGCTGTCCAGGTTTAATTCATTCATTTTCTGTCTCCGTTTCTTCGTTGTCTGCTTCTGCTGCCGCATTTTCTTCTGACTCGGTCTCCGCATTTTCCTCCTCTTCCCGTTCGAACAAGGCGTTGACAAATGAGTCGGAATCAAATTTCTGAAGATCTTCGATCTTCTCACCGATTCCGATATATTTTACAGGGATATTCATCTCTGCCTGGATAGCAATGGCGATGCCTCCCTTGGCGGTTCCATCCAGTTTTGTAAGTACGATACCGGAGATGTCGGTAACCTCCTTAAACTGCCTTGCCTGCATGAGAGCATTCTGTCCGGTGGTGCCATCCAGCACGATCAGTGTCTCCAGGTTGGCTTCCGGATAT
>CAMNGO010000199.1 GCA_946538445.1 uncultured Lachnospiraceae bacterium | reverse complement strand
ACCCCCTCTGTGATATGCTCCCTTTTATCTGTCATTTATATACTCGGGAGTAGTTGTGTATTTCCCTGTGCCAGTGTCCAGGATCAGAAATTGTGGTTTTCCGATCGGCTTGCCGTTGCTGCTTGTGGAGAAAACATCACAGGAGATCACATTTCTATCCTTTTTGATCTCTTCAACCGGTGTATGACCGACCACCTGAAGGTATTTCTGAGATTGAAACATCTTTCCCTTGTAATACTGAGGGCGGTACCAGATCGGGGACAGGTCCTGCCACATTTCCATTCTTCCAAAACTGTTGATGGTGTCGATGACATAATCGATATCATCATGAAATCTGCCTGGTATACGATTTCTAACGAACTCATAGGCTAGTCCACCATGGGAGAAGAGTACATTATCAATCCGGTGAATATAGGCTAATTGGCGGTAATCCACCAGAGCTTTCCGTAATTCCTGCATCTTTTTCCTGACCAGATGTGATGCCGCATAGGAATAACCGGTCTCCAGCTCATCCCACTCATAGCTGAGGTCATGATTGCCGTAACACCAGAGTGTTTCGGGGTGTTCTTTGGCAAATCTTATGGCACGGTCATAGGTCAGTTCATAGAGGTCCAGGTTTAGCTGCTGCTTCCAGTCATCTGCGATATCCATCAGGCAGACGGCCTTATCCGCCTCCTTATTTTCCAAAATGGCATCTGCGTGATCAAAGATCCATGGTTTTAAGTGTATATCCGGTATGGTAAGTATCTTCATATTATTTCTCCTCCTTCATACTGTTTGATATCATAATATCTTATATGAAGGGATATCTGATGTGTGTTTCCGCCAAAACGATTCCAATTGAATTGCACCAGCAGGATTAATAGTAGAGTTGGATGATATTCTGATCATCATAATACACGTAATAAGCGTAGACACTTTTTCCTTTTATATCATACAGATATTGTGGATAGAGTCCGTTTTTCACTGCATTTAACAAGGAGAGGTAGGCCTCTCTGTTTGCCATCTGCCCCTGCCAGTAATGTTTTCCGTTTCTGATATTGTTCTTGATGCTGTTCTTCACCTGGTCGCCGTAACTGGTAAAATACCTCTTATTATATATGTAGAAAGACTTGCTCATATCCCTGCAGGCGGGCAGACCCAGATGATTATCCTGGCTTCTTGTTTTAAACATGTTGCTGTCATCGATACAGTAGTATCGATAGTCATAACGCAGAGCTTTTGGCAGATTTCGCAGATAATCAGCAGAGCTGTTGGAATAATCCAGATCCCCCCAGCAGGTGTCCATCTGATAATACTGATCTCCCAGCTTTACTATGTTCCAGGCGTGATATCCTCTATTGGTGTTCCCGAGAACATACAGACACTGAATCCCCATTTTCTGAAGAAGGAGCTGCGTCGCTTTCGCATATCCTGCGCAGACGGTTTTTTTACTGACTAATGAGCTGTATACATTTTGATTGTCCCTGGCGTCCAGCTTATAATCGATGGTGTCGATCAGATGCTTGTAGACGTAGAGAACCTTGTCATATTTACTTTTCTTCCGGCAGGCTTTTTTAATTTTCCGGATGGCTTTATTCACGGCTTTTTTATCGGTGGCTATCTGTTCTTTTGTCCGGTTGTATTGTGGCCTGATAAATACATAGCTGCCGTAGTCCCAATAGCGATAGTTCAATTCTGCCCAGAACAATTCCGGATGATCATACATCACTCTGCAATAAGCATCATATAAGTTGGCCCTGCTGACGTAGACGGTGAAACCGTCCTCGCGGTTGGACAGCCCCTTAAGGATTGTCCGATAAACTGCTTTCTGGTCACTGTTTAATGTATAGTAATAGTAATGAGCCGATTTTTTTATCTTCAGTGCTTTCTCTTCTTGTTTGACTTCAGAGGCCGAAGCTTTTCCTGCTTTCTGCAAAGATTCCAGGATTTTATTTTGTTCTGATGCTGTATTTGCATTCTGGTCTGCGCCAATGTAGAGTTCATTTTTCTGAAGGGCGATATCATCCGGGACATCCTCTGACACATCTTCCGGTATGACTGCTTCTTCCCCGGTTTCCCCGACAAACTCATTTACATAGAAACCGTTCACTGATTTTTCGGCTGGTTTTTCTGCTGACCGGCACCCGGCGACAGCCAGTAAGGTCAGGATGCAGCCCAGGAGGTATAATCTTTTTTTGTATTTCATAATTCGTATTCTCCACGTTGTTCTTTTTGGAATTATTTTTATCTTATGATTAATGTAGCATTTCCTGACCGATTATAACATATCATTTTCTTCTTTTTCCCAAATAATGTGGATATTGTGATAATATTAAGGAAGAAACCCGCAGTTGCAACCCCCGGTTGACAAATTGATAAGGCTGATTTCTTGTCTGCAACCCTCAAAAAAGATAAGATTCAGACATCAAAAAACCGAAAGGGAGGTATCACAATGATATTAGCAGATAAGATTATCGAAAACAGAAAGAAAAACGGCTGGTCCCAGGAGGAGCTGGCAGAGAAGCTGGGAGTATCCAGACAATCCGTGTCCAAATGGGAAGGGGCCCAATCCATGCCGGATATGAAGAAGATCCTGCAGCTTGCAGAAATATTTGATGTAAGTACGGATTATCTTCTAAGGGACGAGATAGAAGAACCCGGTCCTTCCGAGATCGTTACCGTAGACAGGGACCTGGGAGAAGAAGAAGTAAGAAGTGTATCTATGGAAGAAGCCAATGCATTTCTTTCATTTAATGAACGCGCCGCCAGGATAATCTCCACGGGAGTGATGCTTTGTATTCTCTCTCCTATCCTGATGATCGTACTGGGTGGCTTCGCGGAAGCAAAACGGATTCCTTATAATGAATATACCATGGGTATACTTGGTGTGGCTGTCCTGCTCGCCATGGTTTCCGTCGCAGTGGCTATGTTCGTATACTGCGGGCTGAAAGGAAAACCTTATGAATATCTGGAGAGCCAGAACATCGATACTGAATACGGTGTTTCGGGTATGGTCAAAGAACGGAAGAATGCATACTCTGATACCCATAATCGCCTTCTGATCCTGGGCATCATGTTATGTGTGATCTCCGCCGTTCCCATGTTCCTGATCTCCGCTTTCCAATATAGTCACGATGATGGCGCACTGTTAGCCTTGGGAACCGGAATTCTCCTGCTCTTTATTGCCATCGGTGTCAAGATGATCGTCCTCACCTGCATCCGCCAAGGCGGGATGGATAGACTTCTGGAAGAAGGAGACTATACCAGGCTGAACAAAAAAGTGGGAAGATATGACGGAATCTACTGGGCCATCGCCACAGCAATCTATCTTGGATGGAGTTTTGTCACCCAAAGATGGGACTTAACCTGGATCGTATGGCCGGTAGCCGGCGTGCTCTTCGCCGCATATCGGGAGATCTTGAAGATGATTGTGAGGAGATAAAAAAGATAGGTAAAAGGGTAAAAGGGGTAAAAGGGGGTCAGACCCCACCAGGGGGTCTGACCCCCCTGCAACCCATAATGGGGTCTGACCCCTTCTGCAACTTAATGCACAGAAAGGAATAACCATGTACGATTATCTGATAGTCGGCGCGGGTTTGTATGGCGCCGTATTTGCAAACGAGATGAAAAAGGCGGGTAAGAGTGTTCTTGTGATCGACAAGAGGCCTCATATCGCCGGAAATGTGTATACGGAGGAGGTGGAGAAGATCCATGTCCATAAGTACGGGGCGCATATCTTCCATACCAATAATAAAGAGGTCTGGGACTATGTGAATGAGTATGCGGTGTTTAACCGTTTTACCAACTCTCCGGTTGCCAATTATAAGGGGGAATTGTATTCCCTTCCATTTAATATGTACACATTTAATAAGATGTGGGGCGTGGTGACTCCGGAGGAGGCTGCTGCCAAGAT
>CAMNGO010000198.1 GCA_946538445.1 uncultured Lachnospiraceae bacterium | reverse complement strand
TTGATTATCTAAAAGGAGTAGATTATATGAAGTATATCCCGGTATCTTCTATCAGTATGAAACTTAGTAAAGCGGCAAGGAAGGGTGAAGTTCTCTATATCCAGGGAGAAATCGGCATTGGGAAGACTGTCGCAGTCCAGCACTATCTGAAGCGGAAGAAAGCCATCTGGTACGATGGGGAACAAGGCTTCCTGGAGGACTTGCCACATGATTTGCCGAGTGGAGATGAAATCGTAGTGTTCGATAATATCTCCTGCATCCGGGACTTAAGATCAAAAGACTATATATTGCAGATGATCCGACAGGGAGGTCGTCAGATCATCCTTATCGGCAGGGGGGACTTGCCTGACTGGCTGGCTGCCGTCAGCTCACAGATTCCTTTCCGCTATGCATCCAAGGAGGACTTTATTCTGGAGAGAAGAGATCTGGAGAAAGCTTTTTCGAAAGAGATGATGGAGATGGAGGAAGAAACCGTAGAGAGAATCCTTCGTGTATCATGTCAGAATCCACTATTCTTTGTACTCTTGAACTCTCGTGTCGTTAATGGGATCCTGACAGATGAAAACTTCGAGAGAGCTCGTACCAGTTACTATTATATTCTCGATGACCGTTTTTACAATATGCTGGACCGGGAAGAGAGAGCTGTCCTGATTGCCTTGTGCAACTTCGAACAGTTTTCCCTGGAGATGGCCAGAAGAGTGACCCTGAATCCCCATATCGAGAGGACCTTTGACAAACTCTTTCGCCATGATGCCTGTCTGGTTTGCAAAGGCAAAGATTATGAGATTCCCGAGCCATATCGGAGTTATCTGTTGTGGAAACAAAGCCTTGTGATAGAACCATATAAAAAGACGGATATCTTCCGTATGGCGGCAAGTTATTATACGGAGATAGATGATCTGTTTACGGCGGTAAACTATTATCGAAAAGCCGGTGAAAATGATCTGATGGCGGAGACTATCCTAAAAATCTGCGATGATACGGACCTTGTCCTGCGGAATCTGGATAAAATCAATGAATGTCTGGATCTACTGACAGTGGAGCAGAGTCTGAATAACCCCCTGATCATGACTACCAGAAGTATGGTTTATTCCCTGGGAATGAACCCTGACCGCTCAGAGGTCTGGTATGGCAGACTGGCTGAGTATGCAAACCGGTCGGAACTTGGAAGAACCGCCCGCACAGAGTCAGAATTCTATCTGGCTTATCTGGATCTGATACTGCCACATCGCGGTTCGGAGAAATGGTTCGATCGCCTCTTCAGGTATCTTGATGCGAAAAAAAGATGGAATGGACAAAAAAAGATGCTGTCTATTACTCTGCTCGGCCATTCCGTTCTCAATGGACTGTTTGATTTCTCCCGTATGCTGGAGGAAACAGATCATATCGAACAGTTAATGGATGTGGTCAAACAGGATAAACATGCTATGAGCCAGATGACGATCGTTATAATAAAACTGCTGCTCCAGGAGTTAGCCCTGGAGAGGGGTGAAGTGGATGATCTGGTTTTCAGTACCCAGATCAACCGGGTGATCCTTGAGGGAGAGCGAAAGGGATGGAATGACCTGTGTGTGGCGGCAATCGTCCATTATGCCAAGAGGCAAGTCATCCAGGGAGATACGGTCAATACAGAGGAAATACATCGGGAACTCAGAAAAACCATCAAGAATGATGCGATACTTACAGAGGCGGTCCGGGGAATCAACACATGGATCAGTATGCTGAAAGGGGAGAGGAAAACAGCGGAAGAGTGGTTTATCAGTGCACCGGATTCCAGGGAGTTCTTCTCCCTGATCGACAAGAGCGATTATGTCTTGAAGGCCAGGATCCATATCATGAAGGGCAATTATCAGGCGGCACATATTCTTCTTACCCGGCTCAAAGAGGTATTTGAAGAATACAACCGGGATTATCTGTGGATTATGGTGATGCTACTCATAGCAATTCTGTACCATCGTCAGAAATCACCTCGTTGGCATGATTACTTCACAGAAGCGATGAAACGGGCGGAGAACTTCAGATATATCCGGGTTATAGCAGATGAGGGGGCAGCGATTCTTCCTCTTTTCAATGACCTTGAGCCAGAGGAAAAGAAAGAATTCAATCCATCCTGGTATGAACGAGTTGAAGAAGCTGTCAGAGAGATGGCCTTCCACTATCCCAACTACCTTCAGGAAACAAAAGAGAAAGAAATCTCTCTCACAAAAGCGGAAAAGAAGGTCATGACCAGCCTGTGCCAGGGATTGAATTCAGAAGAAATCTGTGACCAGCTCCATATCACCTACAGTGGGCTGAAGTATCACAAGCGCAATATCTATCGCAAGATGGGAGTTCATACGATCCAGGAAGCAATCAGCATGGCAAAAACCATGGGATTGGACAAGTAATGGCTTCAAGAAGAAAGAAAAGATAGTTTTTTAATTACAAAATTGAAATAATAGGTTCTGCTTTATGAAAACCCTGTCCGAAAGGATAGGGTTTTTTATTATTATCTCATTTTAAAATATAATAATAATTTATAACTTATTCATATAACATAAAGAAAATATATATTTAGAAAAACTGTATTTATAAAAAACATGGATTAAATGGATTAAAACAGAACAAAAACTGACCATGAGGATAGGTTACAAACAAAAAACGGGATGCTAACATGATAAATACGGGAGAGTGTGCTCTCTGATCAGACTACATTCACTTGAAATATATAATTACAATAATCATAAAATTCTCTTAAATGAAGAAATAACACAAAGAAGGGAGGAAATGAGTGTGGAGTGGCTGAAAAAGATCGTTCAGTACTATTTGGAGAACCACAGAAAACTAAGCAGATGGAAGAAAGTAGTATCCATCATGGCTGCACTTGTAGTTTTTGTAACGACATATGCTTTGATTCTCCCTGCAATCACAGTAGATAAAGAGTCATCAACACCAGATAAAGGGATATATTTGGAGGGTTCCGAGGGGGAAACCTACGAGCAGGAGGAGGATGACGAATGGCAGACAGAGTATACGCAAGATTCCGAAGAGGATAGTGATACTCAGGATTCTGACTCTCAGGATGCCGATAAGGATGAAGGGAAAAAAGAAACCCAGACGGATGGTGATAATGAGACTAAGACGGAGGATCAGTCTGTGTCTTCGGAGTCCACGGAGCAGAAGCTGGAAGCCTCCAATGATTATTATACCGTCACCATGCTCTATGACGATAATAATCTGCTTCCTGAGGATTCCACTCTGGAAGTGACAGAACTAGAGAAGGGAACCAAAGATTACCGCAAATATCTGAAAAAGGTAAAGAAGACCCTTCTGGCGGACAAAGAAAATAAGAAAATAAGTGACATAGATGTTCGCTTTTTTGATCTCTCTATCCTGAACGGTAAAGAGAAGATCCAGCCCTACGGAAAGGTAGAGCTGGAGATTCTTACCGCTCCGGTAAAGGTGGAAAAACCGAAAAAAATTAAGGCAGTCCATTTCTGGGCAGAGGATAAAGATAAGGGCAAAGAGGAGGAAACCTACGAGCCGGAGATCCTTAAGACAGAAGCCGAAGAGACTAAAAAAGGGGTGGAGACTGTCCGTTTTGAGGCAGAAGAAGCTTCCATGTACGCTGTGGTTTACTCTGTAGATTATGAAGATAAGACAGAGGAAGAACTGGCAGCAGAAGCAAGTTCAGAAGAAACCACAACAGAAGCAGCTCCGGAAGCAACAAGTGAAGCAACCACGACCGATGCCACGGAAGCTACAACTGAGGCAGATGCTGCGGATGAAGCCACCACAGAGAGCCCTGCAGAAACAACAGAAGAAAAGAAGCCGGAAGCAGGCACCCTGGCGGTCAGTGACAATGACTACACAGTATCTGTATCCTATGGAGCAGATGCAAAGATTCCCGAAAATGCGGAACTTAATG
>CAMNGO010000197.1 GCA_946538445.1 uncultured Lachnospiraceae bacterium | reverse complement strand
GCCCAGGACTGGTACCACTCCATATGTTTTCGTTTTGTAATATGAAAAAACGGTTCTTTACTCTTTTTTGCTGTTTTATTATTACTGCTCATCTGAGGCTTCTCCTCCCAGTGTGGTCATCATCATTCCGATCTGTCTCTTGTCAGCAGTGGGACCATCTACGATACCACTTACCTTTCCGCCGCAAAGTACCAGGATCCTGTCACAAAGTTCAAGAAGAACATCCAGGTCCTCCCCTACATATATCACCGCAACCCCGTTCTTTTTCTGCTGGTTGATCAGGTCATATATCGTGTAGGAAGAATTGATATCCAGCCCCCTTACAACATAAGCGGACAAAAGTACAGTGGGAGAAGAGGAGATCTCCCGGCCAACCAGGATCTTCTGCACATTTCCTCCGGAAAGCCTGCTTACCGGTGTGCTCAGTCCGGAAGTTTTGACATCCAGCTCATCCACTACCTTCTGAGCCAGCTCCTTCGGTGTCTTCTGATCCGTAAATACGCCTCGTCCCTTTCGGAAAGACCGGAGCATCATGTTATCGGTGATATCCATATTAGCTACCAGGCCCATGCCCAGGCGGTCTTCCGGAACAAAGGAAAGAGCAACACCTTTGGCAGCGATATCCACAGGATTACGCCCGGTGATATCTTCTTCCGTCCCGTCATCATTAATATAGGTGATAGTCCCCTTCATAACTCTTTTAAGTCCTGCTATCGACTCAAGCAATTCTTTCTGACCACAACCGGAGATTCCTGCCACACCCAGGATTTCTCCTGCATTGGCAGTAAATGATACATCATCCAGTTTCAGGATACCATCCCGGCTTTTGACACGGAGACCATCCACCCGGATACGTGGCTTCACATTCTGTGGTTCGGGGCGTTCTATGTTCAGTTTTACCTCATGCCCAACCATCATGTTGGTCATTTCCTGGGCGTTGGTCTCTTTTGTGATCATATCCCCGATGAAACGGCCTTTTCTAAGAACTGCCACACGGTCTGACAGCTCTTCCACCTCATGTAATTTGTGTGTGATGATTACGATGGCTTTCCCGTCTTCCCTCATATTGCGCAAAACTGCAAAGAGCTTATCCACTTCCTGTGGAGTCAGCACTGCGGTAGGCTCGTCAAGGATCAGGATATCGGCACCACGGTACAAGACTTTTACGATTTCTACCGTCTGCTTCTGAGACACGGACATATTGTACACTTTTTGGTCCGGGTCCACATCAAATCCATAGTTATCACATATCTCGCGAATCTTCTTTGAGGCCTTTGCCAGATCCAGTCCTCCCGGCTCTTTCAGGCCAAGTACAATGTTTTCCGCTGCGGTAAAGACATCCACCAGTTTAAAATGCTGATGGATCATACCGATTCCGTAGGTAAAAGCTTCATAGGGGGAACTGATGGTCACAGGATTCCCATCTATATATATCTGCCCTTCATCCGGATAGTAGATGCCGGAAAGCATATTCATCAATGTGGTCTTTCCACTACCGTTTTCTCCCAAAAGGGAAAGGATCTCTCCCCGGTAAATATCGAGATTCACTCCGTCATTGGCCTGAACGGTTCCAAACACCTTCTTTATATTTCTCATGGAAACTGCAGCTGTTCTGTTATCCATAATGAATCACACCCTCTCTTCTCATTTGCCTGTCCCGGCACAAAACCACACGGATCCCCGCCTGGGACTGTCCCGGGGCAAGCAAATCAGGTAAGAAAGCCCCGGATATGCCGGGGCTTTCCTGACTTTCAGATAATTGTTTATATATTTACCTTCTTAGAACTTTGTATCAAGCAGGTTGATACCATCGATCTGAAGATCAAAGTAAGGAGCGGAACGATATTCAGACTCATGGAAGTAACCGTCAGCGATAGCTTCAGTATCTTTCTCATATGCTTCGTCAGTATCTACATCAGCCATATAGCTGTCAAGTGTTTTTCCTTCTACTGTGAAAGCAGCTGTATCAAATACATGAGCCTCTCCGGCTGCCAGCTGAGCTTTTACTTCATCGATCTTCTCCTGAGTGCCTGCTGCGGCTGCCTGTTCATTCACTTCTGTCAGTTCAACAGAACCGGTTTCAAGAGTTCCTGTCCAGTCAGTATCGATAGCTGTTCCGTCCATGGCTGCCTTGATGGCATATTCATAATACGGAGCCCAGTTGATTCTGGAAGAGATAATGAAGGTATTCGGGCAGGACTCTACAGTAGATCCGTTGTAGGATACGTCCGGAACTCCGGCTTTCTCACAAGCTGTAGGAGCACCCATGGAGTCTGCATGCTGGCTGATCAGTACACATCCGCCGTTGATCAGTTTTGTTGCGCCTTCTTTTTCTGCTGTCTCATCATACCAGGAACCGGTAAATGTAACGTCCATCGTTGCAGTCGGGCAGATGGAGCGGGCGCCTAAGAAGAAGGATGTATAACCGGATACAACCTCTGCGTAGGTATAAGCTCCGACATAACCGATTTTTGCTTCTTCCGGCTTGATGGTTCCTGCTTCGATCATCTCGTTGAGTTTCATTCCTGCAGCTACACCTGCAAGAAAACGTCCTTCATAAATAGAAGCAAATGCATTGTGATAATTGTCCAGACCTTCTGTATGTGCCTTTGTTCCGGTAGAATGACAGAACTGCACTTCCGGATACTCTTTGGCTGCCTGAATCATGTAATCCTCATGACCAAAGGAATCTGCAAAGATAATTCCACATCCGGCATCCACCATCTCTTCAGCCGCATCAAAACATTCCTGGCCTTCCGGGATATTGGTCTTGATAATATAATTCTCCTCGCTGATGCCGAGTTTTTCACAGGCTTCTTTAGCGCCATTGATGAAGTTCAGGTCATAGGTTGAGTTCTCATCATGAAGACAGATAAAACCAACCTTAAAGGAACCGGCATCTGCCGCACCCTCAGTACTCTCGCCGCTGTTGCCGCCTTTGCTGCCACAGCCTGAAAGAACTGTCATTACGGTCAGTGCCATAACTAAAAGTAACACCAAACTCTTCTTTCTCATTTCTTTTTTCCTCCTAAAAATAGATCAGGTGTTAAAACAAGCGATTTTTTTCGCCCGTTTACATAAAATATTTATCATAAAGACACATCCTACGTCAATATGAACATTAGTTCACATTCAAAAAAGCAGGATAAAATACACAAAATCAAAGGGATTCAATCTGGCAAAATGTCAGATCGTCATCCTCCATGGACTCAATACATGCAAGGGGTTCAATACGGATACCCTTGCTGCGCAGGGCATCACCTCCGCCCTGGAAACGCTTCTCGATGGCAACTGCGGCACCGGCCACCCCTGCACCTGCCTGTCCGCATAAGTCCACAAGACCGATCAAGGCGTTACCGCTTGCCAGAAAGTCATCCACCAGAAGGACGTGATCATCTTTGGTGAGGTAATCATTGCTAACCACCACATTATAATCGATTCCATGGGTAAAGGAATGTACCGGAACAGAATAGATATCTCCATCCACATTGCTGGTCTTGTGCTTCTTGGCAAATACCACCGGGACATGCATACTCATCCCCGCAGCAGCTGCGATGGCAATTCCACTGGATTCGATGGTAAGAATCTTGTTTACTCCCGAATCTTTAAAAAGGCGGGCAATCTCCTCTCCAATCTCATATAAAAAAGCCGTATCAATCTGTTGATTTAAAAAACTCCCGACTTTAAGTATTCCTCCGGGCAGTATCTGCCCTTCCTTCCTAATCTTCTCTTCCATCTTCTGCATATCTCAGGTCTCCTTTGAATCAATTGCAAAAGGACACCCGTAAGGCGTGTCCTTCGTCTGCTATATTATGATGTTAAACCTCATCTAGTTTCCGGACCGATTCTGCCAATTATACCACGGCCAATATAGATTGCCAGGGTTATCCGGATTATCCGGCTGGTCCGGGTTATCCGGG
>CAMNGO010000196.1 GCA_946538445.1 uncultured Lachnospiraceae bacterium | reverse complement strand
TCCTCATAGATGATGTCAAGATCCATCTTCTCCGGCTCCACGGATAATTCCTTAAGCGGAGGCAGGCTCATCTCAATCCGGTCATCCACACGGATCTTGAGGCTGGCTTTGGCTTTCTTTCCGTTTACTTTGGCGCGTTCTTCCCGGATCAGTTTCTGTATATAGCTCCTGGACTGTCCCTGTAATTCCCCTGCCAGAAACTGGTCAAGGCGGACTCCCTCCTGGTCAGCCGAAGCAATATATTCATATCTCAGATCCTGCTCTCTATTCATCTTCTTTCTCTTTCCTCTTCCCGAAAGAAAAAATCTGCTCTATATCCTCATCCTTGTAGAAGAAGAGCATCAACAATACCAGCAATATAGCCGAGACGGTCACATAGATGTCAGCCACATTAAATATAGGAAAATCAATCAATTTGAAATAGATAAAATCCACCACATAAGACCGGAAGACTCGGTCGATCAGATTTCCCACCGCACCGGCAGCGATCAGATAGAGACAGATCTTAAAGGGCAGATATTTCCGGTCTTGGGGAATCCTTCCGGACAGAAAAAAAAGCCCTGCCAGGACAACCAGAGTGACCAGGATAAAAAACCACTGCTTGTTTTGGAATATGCCAAAAGCTGCCCCTCTGTTCTCCAGGTATCTGAATTCCAAAACCCCTTCGATCAGAACGATTGGGTCCTTTCCACGAAGATTACTTAAAGCCCAGAGTTTGATACCCTGATCCAGCAGTATGAGAGCCAGCCATCCCAGCCCTGCCTTTATATATTTATTCATGACGAGTTCCCTCCACGAAATCGCAGAGCAGACATCAGGATGCCTACTCTGCTGTTAGTGAACTGTATTCGTATCAGAACTTACCAAGTTCCGGAGAGATGATATTATCCCCAACGATCTCATCCCTGAGATCTCCGGATACTTCGATATTACCGGGTGCAACGATAAAGATATTATTGGAAATGGCCTTTAAAGATCCATCTACCGCAAAGCTGGCCCCACCGATAAAATCAATAATACGCTGTGCCTGGCTGATTTCAATCCCTTCCAGGTTGACTACGATGGTCTTGCCATCCTTTAAAAAATCTGCTACAATCTGTGCCTCATTGAATTCCTGTGGTTTAATAACTCTCACTGTTTCACCCTCTTCTAATTTCCCATGGAACGGAACAACTCTTCCCTCATCTTCATCAAAATCATCTGGTTCTTCTTTCGGTTTACGATGGAAAGAAAAGATCGGTTTCTTGGGAGCAGGTTTTTCCTCCTCCTCTTCCTCTTCCTCGAAGTCTTCCTCTTCTAATTCCTCATCGTATCCTTCTTCATATCCATCAAATTCTTCATCAAATTCTTCTGAATCATCCACGTCGCTGATCTTCATCATATCCATGAATTTGTCTTTGATGCTCATTAAAACCCTACCTCCATCTTTAATCGGGATTGCTTCAACGTTCTCCAAAGATTGCTGTTCCCACACGTATCATGGTAGCTCCTTCTTCGACCGCCACTTCGAAGTCATTTGTCATACCCATTGACAAAATATCCATAGATACATTATCAATGTTTTTACTGCGAATGTCAATAAATAATTGGTGCAAGGCCCTAAAATAGCCCCTGTTTTCTTCAGGGTCCGACACGTATGGAGCACTGGTCATCAACCCCCGGATTCTGACATGGGGAAGCTGACTGATCTGGTCTGTCAGGTCCATCACTTTCCGGGGATCCAAACCGAATTTTGTATCTTCGTGGGCCACATTTACCTGGATCAGTATCTCTGCCACCTTTCCTTTCTTCGCGGCTTCTTTTTCTATCTGCTCTGCCAGTGACAGAGAATCCACCGAATGGATCAGAGAAACTTTATCGATAAGGTATTTCACCTTATTCCTCTGGAGATGGCCGATCATATGCCAGTGAACAGGACTTGAGATCTTCTCATATTTCTCACATAATTCCTGTACATAATTCTCTCCGTACTCCAACTGACCTGTTTTCAAGAGCTCTTCTATGTCAGCGAGGGGTTTTGTCTTGCTCACTGCCACAAGCGTCACTTCCCGGGGATCGCGGCCTGCTCTGTGACATGCCTCCCCGATTCTGCGCTGTACATCATTAAGGTTGTCTTTTAACATTATTCATACTCCTAATATATAATCTCATTCTCCGAGATCGTATTACTGTTCAGAACGATCCGGTCATAAAGTCTGATCTCACTGGATTCTTCATTAACGATACAATAATCTTCGTTTCTCTCTGCGATGTCCACATAGCTGAAAATCGCGTAGCCGGAATTTACGGAATAGACTCCGTAGCATACTGCAGTCTTGTCGAGAGAATAGGTTAAAGCTTCGTCCAGCTTTTCAATATGATCACCGCGCTTTAATTCGGAAGAATAGATGCTGGCCATCCCATCCTGGACATCAAAGACTTTCACAGTGACCTGCTTAACTTTCTCATTTCCTTTCTTATCTTTATAGATAAGATTCACATGATTTCTGGTCTCCGTGTTGGACCCTCTGGTAAGATAGTCTTCCGGAACCCGGAATGTTTCCTTCTCCACCAGGGAGCTGGCAGGAATCTTCAATCCGGTTCCCTGAAGAAGAAGTATCTCCACGGACAGATATCTCTCATTCAGATATCGCTGTACATAATTACTGAAACTGAGTTTCAGATATCCCTGTCCTCCCCTCTCAAAGCAGGAGAAAGGAACCGTCGTCTGAAAATCATCTTTTTCGATGGTGATCTTCACGCTGGTGGTCCCATTTTCATTCATACTGTGCATCCTCTGATAATCATCGGATGATAAGGGAAGGATAATCTGCCAGTTTTGGCTGGTAGTAAGGCGGTAGACAGCGGATCCGGCTTTGGTCATCTCCTGGGTACGCAGATCATTCATATGCACTTTCCCTTTGAATACCTTCTCGGTTAAAGTGTCCGTTGTCAGTTCCTCCAGTCCGTCACTGCTGTAGGATACCAGGCCTGATTTGTCACTTCTCACTTCGATGTAACAATCTTTACCGTATTTCTTCTCAAGTTCTTTCTTGTTCTGTGACAGGATCGTACCGGTGTAGGAAAGAAGGTCATGCTCCAGCTCATTGTTGGTCTCCTCCACGGTATAAAAGACAGAATCATCATAGCTGTCCGTAAAAGCACGCAGCTCATCCAGGATGCCAGCCGTGTCCAGATCACCCGGTGTCTCATTTTTCTCTATGATCTGGTTGACTTCCTCCTGAATCTTACCGGTCTTATCCACCGTATAAACGATGCCGTCGCTTTTTACCCTTGCACCATCGGAGAGATAATTATGAATGTACCCGTCTTCTGTGGTAGTATATACTTTCTCCTTTCGAAGGATTACTCCAGTCCCTTTTATGGTATCGGAGATCTCACTGTTACTGACCTCGTACACTGCCAGTTTCTTCTTACCGGCAGATCGGACCAGATTCCCTGCCAGAAAGATCACGATCAGGAGAAACACCACGGTTCCGATATTAAAATGTAATCTCAAGTTCAGGTTATCCTTATTTCCGACTCTTTGTCTGTCTGCCATATCTATAGTCCCCATCGTCTGAGTGCAGCACCGTTCAGGTAGTCGCAGCGGCAACCCTGTCGGAAATCTTCCTCCTCCATCCGCTGCTCCCAGAGTTGTGTCAGTTTCCACCAGCTGGTATGCCAGTTCGAAAATGCCGCATTCTCCTCCGGTATTCTGCTGAACAGACGCTCAATAACAATATCTTCCCGAAGGTGGATCACAAACTGAACCAGCCTGTCCAAATACTCTTCCTTCGAGCATATGGTTATTCTACCACCAATGTAATCTTCATACAATAAGCAATCTTTCGGGATATAGAGCGAATGGAGTTTCACCATGTCTACAGGTAAAGCAGAGAGAATCCTGGCTGATTCGATTACATCTTCCATATCATCCCAGGGAAGATTCAGGATCATATGGGTACAGATCGGGAATCC
>CAMNGO010000195.1 GCA_946538445.1 uncultured Lachnospiraceae bacterium | reverse complement strand
CGAGAAATACCAGAGAATGGTAGATCTTTACAAATAATCCATAGGGGGTCAGACCTCTATATCGACAAATCTGAAGACCTTAACCGGAACCTTAACCTGGTTAAGGTCTTTTTCTCTATCCACGGGTAAGAATTGACCTTATTGTGGCAAATAAGTTATAATAGGAAAAAATAAAAATGAACTGTCATAGGCTAACTTGCAGAAACATCAGGACGATACCTATTGAAACAGAGGGAAAAGATGGATCAGGTGAATAACATCAGTCAAAAAAGGAATAGAGAATCTGTAATCTGGCGCTACCGTCGGATGATTGGTCTGGCCATTTTCATCGTCGCTGTCTTGTTTAGCCTGAACGGCTCATCCATCGGCTCATGGGACAAGTATGTCCGGGATGCTTCAAAAACAGGCGATGCGGTTCTGCTTGGAGAGAGCAGGCAGGTAAGATCGGATGAATGGTGCGTATTTACCCCCATGTCACTGTCCCAGTACTATAATCATTTCGGCAGGACTAGCGACATCTTACGGGCGACCGATACCGATGTATACATGGTGTACGGACAGTGTGTGAAGGACTGGTCGGTAGTATTCCGACCATTTCAGATCGGATACCTCTTTCTGGATCCTGGCAGAGGATTGTCCTTTTACTGGTGTGGCAGACTGATTGCCCTCTTCCTGGTATCTCTGGAGTTTGGCATGCTCATTACTGAACGGAAGCACTATTACTCCGTCGCTTATGCCCTCATGGTCACATTTGCCCCGGCCATACAGTGGTGGTACTGCGCTGTCTCCTTTCCGGATATGCTGGTTTATGGCCAGGGGCTGGTTCTCTGCCTGAACGGCTATCTGAAAACAAATTCCTACAGAAAAAGGATGCTGTATGCAGCGGTCATGACCTGGCTGGAGGGAGCTTATCTGCTGGTTTTATACCCGGCCTGGCAGATTCCTTTTTTCTATATCTTCCTGCTCACAGGATTGTGGGTTATCATCAGCAATCAATCCGCAACTTTCCACTGGAAGAAGGATATCCCCATTGCCCTTGCTTCCATAGCAATCCTGGGAATATGTATGGGGCTGATCATAACCCGGTCCTGGGACACGATTCAGAAGGTCATGAATTCTGCATATCCCGGCCACCGGCTGGAGACCGGCGGGGGAGGCGGAGCGCTTTTGTTCCGATACCTGGGGAATCTGTTTTTCCCATACACAGATTTCAATGTCCCCGGAAACGTGTGTGAGTCGTCTGCTTTTTATGATCTGTTTCCGCTGGGAATCCTTCTGTCCGTGTACATTTTAATAAAAAAGAAACGGGATGTCTTGACCATGTGCCTCCTGGGTGCTACCCTTGCTCTGGGGATATTTGTGGTGGCAGGCTTCCCATCCTTGCTGTCACAGCTGACCCTGCTCAGCCAGTCCCCTGTGAAACGATGTGTGGTTGCCTTGTCATATGCAAATATGCTGCTGGTTTTTCGATCGGCATCATTGTCAGATATTGGAAGTAAGATCTCACAGAAATGGTATATACTTCCGGCCATGGGTCTTCTTGCCTTAGGCGTAGCCTGGCTGGCAAATGCCTGCCTGTACAGGTTATATTTTACTCCTATGATCGGAATCCTATGTGCCCTTGCCCTTCTTTGTGCCTATCTGTCCATTTGGCATGATAAGACCTTCTGTATTATCATGTGCATCCTTTGTCTCATCATGGGAGCCACAGTGAACCCCATCCGAATGGGAGTCCGGGATATCACGGAGGAAAATTCCCTGGCTCAGGCCATAACCGGGATTACCCGGGAAGATGGGAAGAGCCGATGGATGACGATCTCCGATGTCTGGGTGATGGGCAATTACCCCATTATGCTTGGGGCTCACACCATCAATTCCACCAATACTTACATCAACGAGGACCTGTGGAGCATTCTGGACCCTGAGGGGACCTATCGGGAGATATATAACAGGTATGCCCATATACGTGTTAACCTGACCCTGGATGATGAGGTAAAAATTGAACAACCCTTCGGAGACCAGATTCTGTTAACCATCCCCCCGGAAATACTGCCTCAGCTGGAGATTACCTATCTATTATCCAATCAAGATCTGGAAATGTATCAAACGGACCGGATACGCTTCGAAAGAGTATTCTCCAAGGAAGGGGTAGATTACTCTATCTACCGGGTGGATCAACGATAGAATCAATCAGCCGGATGGAAGCCTGGCCGATTATATATAATATAGAGCGGAGATACGGATGAAAGTATTGATAATTGTCCCCTGTTATAATGAAGAAAAGAATATCGAACGAACCATAGAGGGAATCATAGAAAAAGGATACGATTATGTCATCATCGATGACGGAAGCAAGGATGCTTCTCTTGAAATCGCCAGAAAAAACAATTACCAAGTGATTCATCTGAGCAATAATCTGGGGATTGGAGGTGCTATGCAGACCGGATACAGGTATGCGGCACGGAATGGTTATGACGTGGCGGTCCAGATAGACGGAGACGGCCAGCATAACGTGGAAGAAGTAGAGAAGCTGATACAGCCCATACGGGACGGCTTATGCAACATGGTGATCGGATCCAGATTTATCGATAATAAAGGCTTTCAATCAAGCACTATGCGAAGGGTGGGTATTAGACTCTTGTCCTGGCTGATGAAACTCTTTTCGGGACAGGAGATTCTGGATATGACATCTGGGTTTCGGGCTATAGACAAATCCCTGATCCGTCGTTTCTCCGACAGATATCCGTCGGAATACCCGGAACCTGTCACGAATCTGCAAGTCACCAAACTTGGTTATAAGATCAAAGAGGTGCCTGCCATGATGAACGAAAGGCAGCAGGGCAGATCCAGCATCTTCGGCATCAAGAATGTCTACTATATGTTAAACGTCATTTTTCAACTTATACTTATTCAGTTATCAGGGGAGAACTAAACCATGTCCATACGATTAACACTATTCATACTATGTATCAGCCTGATATTCCTGATCTATATTCTGAGAAATGTGAAGACGCATACCTTATCCGTAAGGAATTCCCTCCTGTGGATCATCCTCCTTGCGGTGATCATCCTCAGTGTGGGAAGCCTACCGCTCCTGGAGCGAATCGCCCATTTTTTTGGGATAGAAACGGTATCCAACATGTTGTTTTTTGCCGGATTTTTGTTCCTGATGTTTATATGCTTTGACTGCACCAAGACCATCTCCAGACAGAATGAGAAAATCCTCAGACTTACCCAGGAATTAGCACTATTAGAAAAGAAATATGAAGATGATGAAAAAACCGGATTGGAAAAATGAAATATACACGGTGGGTAAGTACCTGTTCTCCGCAGGAACATCCTTTTTGTTGGATATCTGTCTGTTTACGGTATTTCAAAGGATGCTGTCCGGCTATATGGATAATCTCTCTATTATTCTGGCAACCATCCTTGCCCGGGTCTTATCCTCCATCTACAACTACTGCCTCAACTCCAGGTTCGTATTCCGCAGCCATGACAGTACAAGCTTAGTAAAATACTACACCCTCGTCATCTGCCAGATGCTGGCCTCGGCAGGTGGAGTCTACGGGCTGAAGATGGCCCTTCCGGGGATTCATCCCAGCCTGATCAAAGCAGGGGTAGACATCGTCCTGTTCTGCGTGAATTATCTGATACAAAGGACGATTATCTTTAAAAAGAGATAGTATCAGTCTGCCAGCACCCCTCACCCTTTGTGGTTGACTGTGTATGAGTTTTATTGATATAATAATGAAAATAATAACGCCCTCAGCGAAACGAAAAGAGGATCTGTATCGTGAATGCATTGATGATGATTGTCGCCTTCCTGGTGCTGACCGGGATCGCATTGATATATTGTGACTTTATAAAAATGAATCTGATGGAAGGTATGTTTATGGCAGCCCTCACTGTTGTCATCCTCCTCCACATCACCACCACGATCCGGGTGAGCTTCCTGGGTGTTTTTATTCTGGT
>CAMNGO010000194.1 GCA_946538445.1 uncultured Lachnospiraceae bacterium | reverse complement strand
CGTGTGGGGTTTGGAGCGATAGCCATCGTGGTTGAGATCGCCTGGCTGGTGGCTGTATTCTTGGGGCTGAACCAGTATTATTTCTGGGTGGAGGCAGCCACAAAGGTTTTCTCCATTATTCTTGTGCTGGCTCTTTACAGCATGAACAAGAATGCAGCCATTAAGCTTACCTGGATCCTGCTGATCCTGATCTCCCCAATCTTTGGTATCGTACTATACCTTCTGGTGGGTCTGTCCGGAACCACCAAGAGGATGAAACAGCGGTTTGCCCGGACGAAAGAGGACCTTCTCCCTGACTTGCTCAATTATAATACTCTTTTCAAGGAGTCTTCCATGGATGAGCTGGAGGGTGACAGCCCTTATGATGAGCTTAGATTCCAGGACAAGAGGCTTTCCAATATCTCCCGATATATATTCAGTCAGAGTGATTTCCCGATCTATCGCGCCAAGGACCTTAAGTATTATTCCACTTCTTTAGAAGCCTTGGAGGCTCTGAAAGAGGACTTGAAAAAAGCAGAAAAATTCATCTTTATGGAATACCATGCCATCGACAATAAAACCCAGTGGAGCGAGATCCAGGATATCCTGGCTCAGAAGGCCAAAACCGGCGTTGAAGTACGAGTGGTCTATGATGATATGGGAAGCTTTGGCTTTATCAATACGGACTTTGTCCAGAGACTTGATGATCTGGGGATCCAATGCTATGTCTTCAATCCGATGATTCCGTTGATCAATATGTTTCTGAACAACAGGGACCACAGAAAGATCACAGTTATCGACGGGAAAGTGGCCTTCTCCGGAGGATATAACCTGGTGGATTATTATTTTACCAGCACGAGAAAATACGGAGAATGGAAAGACAGCGGTATCCGCTTCACCGGTGAGGCGGTAAACAGTATGACCTATATCTTTCTTGAGATGTGGAACAGTATCCGGAGAAATCAGAATCGTGATGAGAGTGTCCATGAGTATTTCATCCATCATCCGGAGATACCCCAGGAGAAAGGAACCGGCTACATCCAGCCATACGATGACAGTCCCCTGTCCCCGGAACCACTGGCTGAGAATGTCTATCTCTCCATCATTGAGCAGGCAGAAGATTATGTCTATATCACTACCCCCTATCTGATCATCACGGAGGAGATGAACCGCACGTTATCCAGGGCTGCCAAGAGAGGTATCGATGTACGTATCATCACTCCCGGTAAACCGGATAAGAAAGCCGTGTACCGGGTGACCAGGTCCTACTATGGCAACCTTGTGAAGAATGGAGTCCGCATCTATGAATACACCCCTGGTTTCTGTCATGCGAAACAGTGGGTGTCCGATGATAAGATCGGAGTCTGTGGAACTATCAATCTTGACTACAGAAGCCTGTATCACCATTTTGAAAATGCCTGTGTAATCTATGAATGTGATGCGGTGCTTGATATAAAACATGATTTTGAAAAGAATTTTGAATTGTGCAATGAAATCACGGAGGAGTATGCCCAGGAGAGATCTGTAGTGATGCGCATCCTGGATATGATCCTTCGATTGTTCGCACCATTATTATAAGCTGCGACAGATGCTAATCTACTTAATTATATATAGCCAGGAGGAAAATAGTTATGATTAAATTATTCGAAGGTGGAGCCTATCTGATTCACGGCAGGGATCTGGTTCCGGAGTCGGAAGCAGAAAAGGTAGAAAAACTGACGGGAAAAAAGGCCGATAAGAAAGAGGCCCTGAAAGGAACCATCGCCTACAGAATCATGGAAGCTCATAATGTGTCCGGCAATATGGATCAGCTGAAGATCCGTTTTGACGCCATGGCTTCCCATGACATTACTTTTGTAGGTATCATCCAGACTGCAAAGGCTTCCGGTATGGAGAAGTTCCCCATCCCTTACGTGCTGACCAATTGTCACAATAGTCTTTGCGCTGTGGGTGGAACAATCAACGATGATGACCATATGTTTGGCCTGTCAGCGGCAAAGAAATACGGCGGCATCTACGTGCCACCCCACCTGGCTGTTATCCATCAGTATATGAGGGAGATGATGGCCGGATGCGGGAAGATGATTCTGGGTTCGGACTCTCACACCCGTTACGGGGCCCTTGGCACCATGGCGATCGGAGAGGGCGGTGGAGAACTGGTGAAACAGCTTCTCCGGGATACTTATGATGTGGCCCGCCCGGGTGTAGTTGCAGTCTATCTGGACGGAAAGCCCAATCCATGGGTCGGTCCTCAGGATATTGCCCTGGCTATCATCGGCGCTGTGTTTAAGAATGGTTATGTAAAGAATAAAGTGATGGAGTTCGTGGGGCCGGGTGTATCCACCATGGAGACCGATTACCGTAACGGTGTAGATGTCATGACCACAGAGACCACCTGTCTTTCCTCCATCTGGAGAACCGATGAAGATACCAAAGCCTACCTGACCATGCACGGAAGAGGGGCGGATTACAAGGAGCTGAATCCGGCAGATGTGGCTTATTACGATGGAGTTGTTTATGTGGATCTCTCCACCATCAAGCCAATGATCGCCCTTCCTTTCCACCCCAGTAATGTCTATGAGATTGACGAGTTGAATGAGAATCTGACCGATATCCTGCGTCAGGTGGAAGTGGAAGCGGAGAAGATCGGTCAGGGCAAAGCGACCCTTACTTTATTGGATAAAGTGACGGATAAAGGACTTCAGGTTCAGCAGGGAATCATTGCCGGCTGTTCCGGAGGTACTTACAGCAATATCATCGAGGCTGCCCATGCCTTGAGAGGGGCTGATACAGGAAATGATCAGTTCAACCTTGCAGTCTACCCGTCCTCCCAGCCGGTATTCATGGATCTGGCAGCCAAGGGAGTACTGAATGATCTCATGGCTGCAGGAGCTGTCATAAGGACTGCATTCTGCGGCCCCTGCTTCGGCGCAGGGGATACCCCTATGCACAACGGGCTGTCCATCCGCCATACTACCCGAAATTTCCCCAACCGTGAAGGTTCCAAACCGGGGAACGGACAATTGTCCGGAGTTGCCCTGATGGACGCCAGGTCTATCGCAGCCACCTCAGCAAACAAAGGCATACTGACCTCCGCCGAGAAGTTGGATTGCTGGGGAGATATCCCTGCATACAGTTTTGATGACAGCGCTTACCGTGCCCGCTGTTACAATGGTTTTGACAAAGGGGATCCACAGGAAGAACTGGTATCAGGCCCCAATATCAAACCTTGGCCTGAGATGAGCCCGCTGACAGATAATATCCTGTTGAAAGTATGCTCCAAGATCCTGGATCCTGTTACCACCACCGATGAACTGATTCCATCCGGAGAAACTTCCTCTTTCCGATCCAATCCTCTGGGCCTGGCTGAATTTACTCTGTCCAGACGTGATCCGGATTACGTTGGAAGATCCAAAGAAGTGGATAAGATTGAGAAAGCCCGTGTGGCCGGGAAAGACATCACTATCCTGGATGAGAATCTTGAAGCAATCTTCGATAAGATTCGCTCCATAGATGGACAGGAGAGTATCCTTCCCGCCAACACCGAGATCGGCAGTCTGGTATATGCCATAAAGCCCGGCGACGGTTCTGCCCGGGAGCAGGCAGCCAGCTGTCAGAGAGTGATCGGGGGACTGGCCAACATCACCAAAGAATATGCTACCAAACGTTACCGTTCCAATGTGATGAACTGGGGCATGATTCCTTTCCAGATGGAGGAAGAAGCAGAGTTTGAAGTGGGGGACTACATCTATGTTCCCGGAATCCGGGAAGCTCTGACTGAGAACCGGCTGAATGACATTAAAGCATATATCATAGGAGATCAGATCAAGGAGATCACTCTGTACATCACAGCGATGACTCCCGAGGAGAGGGCTATCGTACAGGCTGGTTGCCTGATCAATTACAACAGAAATAAGAAGAGATGATCTTGAATCTTTTCAAACAGCCAGAACAAGGTTTTGGCTGTTTTTTTTTGCTCACCATTAATTGGAAAATAATGAAATAATTACCGTATTTAGATTTCTCTAAACCTTTATCGGTAAAAT
>CAMNGO010000193.1 GCA_946538445.1 uncultured Lachnospiraceae bacterium | reverse complement strand
ATGAGAGAAATATAGAACAGTATATTATTACCGAAGACACTCTGAAGGCCATGAAGGGAGAGAGTGTCAAAGCGAAGAGGGTCGGGAATTCCTACATTCAGGTTATGACCGGTATCATTGATAAGAATACAGAACAGAGCAAGGGCGTCGTCATCACTTTGGCTTCTTTGCAGGATGAGAAAGGGGCTTTAGCTTACATCAAAAATCACTCAGTTGTGATCAATGGATTGTTTTTTGTGATTTCTCTTATCCTGGGCAGCTTTCTGACCATCTTCACCAGGCGATGTTTCCGTGATATTCTGAAGGAGATGAAAGTGATCGCCGAGGGACACCAGGAAAACCGGCTTTCCGAGGAAGGATTCCGCGAGTTTTATCAGATGGCTGTATCTTTCAACAAGATCACGGACCGGTTTAAAGAACTGGAGAACAGCCGTCAGGAGTTTGTATCCAATGTGTCCCATGAATTGAAGACACCGATTACTTCCATGAAGATCCTGGCTGATTCCCTGCTTATGCAGGAAGATGTGCCTGTGGAGATCTATGAGGAGTTTATGGGTGACATCGTCCACGAAATTGACCGGGAGAACCAGATCATCACGGACCTTTTGGATCTGGTGCGCATGGACAAGGCATCCGGTGACTTGAATATTGCCCCTGCCAATATCAATGACCTTCTGGAGCAACTGCTAAAGAGGATCACTCCTATCGCCGAAAAACAGGGTATCACGATACATCTGGAAACTATGAGACAGGTTACCGCAGAGGTCGATGTGGGTAAGCTATCTCTCGCATGTAACAATATCATCGAAAATGCCGTGAAATACAATAATCCGGGTGGACATGTGAATGTTTACCTGAATGCAGACCACAAATTCTTCTATATCAGGGTGCGGGACGACGGGGTAGGTATCCCGGAAGATTGCCAGGAACGTATCTTTGAGAGATTTTACCGTGTGGACAAGGCTCGATCCAGGGAGACCGGAGGTACCGGTCTTGGGCTTGCCATCTCCAGGAAGGTGGTTCTGCTTCACAAGGGATCCATCCGTGTTCACAGCAAAGAGGGAGAAGGTACTACCTTTATCATCCGGATCCCTTTGAACTATATCGGATGAGAGATGCATCTATCAGCGGCAGGAGGATGAGATGAAGAAAAAGATAATATTCTTTCTGTTTGCCCTGTCGGTGGCTCTTGTGCTGACCGGCTGTGGCAAAAAACAGGAGGAGTCCGAGTCAGTAGATGACGGAGATTACATACTATACTATCTGAATATTGACGGGGACGGATTGAAACGGGTGGAGAAGAAGCTGGACCTGCCTGAGGATACAGAGCAGGCAGTAAGGCTCATCCTGGAAGAATTAAACCATGTTGACGAAAAAGACGAGTATAAATATACGAAAGTATTGAATGACCAGGTCCTTTTTGATTCCATTCATATGAATGAAGAGGAGGAGATTGTCATTAATTTCGGTTCCGGATATACTCAGATGAATCCGGACAGGGAGATTCTGGTGCGTGCTGCCATCGTGAAATCCCTTCTCCCCCTTGAAGGTGTCTCTTATGTTTCTTTCACCATAGATGACGAACCTCTGACCAATGAGGAAGGCATCGTGGTGGACCGTATGGGAGAGGATACTTTCGTGTTGGATAATGACCGGAGTGAGGTCTACAATTATACCGAAACCGTCACCCTATACATGGCTAATAAAACCGGGGACGGACTGGTGGAAGTCTCAGTCGATGTGGAGGCAAATGATAATCAGTCTCTGGAGGAAGCGGTTCTGGAGGCTCTGAAGGGAGACTATGGCAATGATACCATCAGCCCCATTCCCAAGGAATTGACTTTCCATCGGATCCATGTATTACAGAAGATCTGCTATGTAGATCTTAGCGCCGATATCCTTACCGGAGTACCCGGAGTGGATGAGAACATTAAAGTATATTCCATGGTGAACACCCTCACGTCCTTATCCAGGATCAATCAGGTCCAGTTTACCATCGATGGAGAGCTGGTTTCCAAAATGAACGATGTCTCTGGATTTGATTCACTGATGAATTATGATTATTATTACCTCAGTGAGACTGACCAGTGAGAGATCGTCCAAATCAGGAGGAAGACAATTTTATAAAGATGAAAAGACCTTTGTTATTACTGCTGATAGGGCTTGTGCTTGGAGAGCTGTGCGGTTATTGGCTGTATCTGACCGGGGTCATGATATGGGCTTCGCTTTTAGCTATTGTTCTGCTATGCCGCAGAACATTTCTGAAAGGGAAGCTTTTTTATATTCTTCTTGTATTTTTATCCATGAGTCTGCTGGGCAATCTGTCCTGGCAGATTGAAACAAAGAAGATAAATACGGCAAGAGTTTTTGCAGAGAAAAGCGGATCGGGGGAATACACCCTGGAAGGTAGGCTGATTGCCTGTAAAATCACTGACAAAGGCTACCTAAGCCTGACAATCCATGATCCGAAGATAAAAGGGGAGACAGAAGAATTCAGATTAAGGGGGAGATGCCTCTGCGGCGGAATGATCAGCAGGACAGTGGAAGAAGGAAAAGTTCCCTGTCCCGGAGATTGGGTTTCCTTATCGGCAAAGCTTACCTTCCCACCGGAAGCCGGGAATCCCGGAGCTTTCCCGGAGAGGACCTATGATCTGGCAAATGGTATCTATCTGAAGGGGGATAGCTTAAGGATATTGACAGTGCGAAGACCCAAAATCTCCCTGCGCCGATATGCTTATCGTGTCAAGTGCAGGATGGAGACGGGTTATATGAGATACCTGAAACCTGAAGACAGCGGAGTTCTTTGTGCCATGGTACTGGGAGACAAGAACAATCTGGAGTATGCCCAAAGAAAACTATATGAGGAAAACGGGGTAATACACCTGCTGGCTGTATCGGGACTGCATGTGTCAAGTGTTGGGGGGAGAATCTATCGGGGTCTGCGAAGAAAAGGATTTTCCTATACATTTTCCTGTATAAGTGGCGGATGGTTACTTCTCTTTTATGGGTGTATGACAGGGTTCGGATCCTCGGTGGTCAGAGCTTCCGGCATGTTTTTGATCTTCCTGATATCGGAATACCTGGGAAGACCTTATGACCTGATGTCCGCCATGAGTCTGACAGGAATCCTTATGGTGCTTGAACATCCCTGGAGGATTCTGGAACCTGGTTTTCAGATTTCCTTTGCCGCAGTATCTGCCATCGGATGGATCTATCCTTTTATAAAAAGCTGTCTGAACATGGAACAGGGAAATGAAAAGAATAAGAGAAGCAGAGACCTGCCCGGTATGATTAAGGAAAGGGTGCTGGCAAGCCTGGTGATCTTCATGGTCACCACACCCCTTGTTATGCGCACTTATTATGAGTGCAGTCCTTACAGTATCCTTTTAAATCCCCTGATTCTTCCGGCTATGAGTATTCTGATGTTAAGTGCCCTTGTAAGCGGTATTCTGGGACTTTTATCTACTGCAGGCTCCGGGATATGGATCCGTTTATCCGGGCAGCAGGCTTTCCTTCTTTTATGGAGGATTCTGGCCCTCCCTTCCGTCTCCATCCTTCATGGCTACAGGCTGTTATTTGCCATGGTAAGATCATGGAAGGGAGCATTGATCATCACCGGATGCCCATCCCCTGCCAGAGTTTTATTGCTGTATCTTTATGAGTGCCTGATATTGCTCCTGCTCTATAGATATCGTAAGGGAAAAGGGAGATGGAAAGATGTCAGAAGATATGTTATAGGAACCTGTTGTTTCTTCTGGATTACAGTCTGTGTGCCCCTGGAAGGTTTTTTGGGGAAACCTGCCTGCCGGATCACCATGTTGGATGTGGGCCAGGGGGAGAGCATACTGATACGTCTGCCCGGAAGAAAAACCATGCTGATCGATGGGGGCAGCGAGTCCAGAGAAGAAATTTTCGAGAAGGTCATTCAACCTGCCCTTGCTTATTACGGGATATCCGGATTGGATCATGTGCTGATCACCCACATGGATGAGGATCATATATCCGGCATAAGGCAGATGCTTCAGTCCGGGTATCCGGTGTCCCATCTGCTGACCGGATCTAGTTCTTACAGGAAGGAAACTGTCCCGGACCAGGCCCAGGAACTGATCTGTGAT
>CAMNGO010000192.1 GCA_946538445.1 uncultured Lachnospiraceae bacterium | reverse complement strand
GCATGCGCAGACCGTTATGCAGACATCGCTCAGGCCTTCGGCTTTGACATCGGACAGCTGACCACAGAGCAGGCCGCCATGGCTGCCATCCTGTATATTGAAGAACTGAAGAAGAGGATCAAGATCCCGAAGTTCAGCGAGACAGCCTTCGATCCCAAGGATGCAGTTGCCATCGCGGAAAACGCCATGACAGACACCGGCATGCCGGAGAATCCCAGACAGCCATCCATCCAGGAGGTTGTGGAAGTCATGATGACTGCTTATCTGGACAAAGAATAATCGATAACATAAAAATCTATAAAAGCCACCGGAAACTCAGATTCCGGTGGCTTTTGCAATTAAGTGGTAACTTCACTATTCTGTTTCTTCTTCCTTCTCATCCGACAGTTCAAGAACCTTATCCAACATCTCCATAATCTGAAAGCCCTCTCTCACGGTAACCAGCTTCACCTGGTGTTTCTTCAGAAAACGATAGAAATCAATGATGAATTCTTCTTCTACACTCAGATCAGCCATAAAGGACATGACAACTACATCGACCTTCCCCTGTTCTATATCTCCAAGAAGATCCTGAAGACGGGGTCGTTTTGTCAGATTGTGGATACTCTCCCCGGTTAAACGGGTCCCGCTTCGATCAAAATAGATTACAAATTCACAATCTTCTCCGAATAGTTCCCTGGCTTTTTCCTGACAAGCCTCTCTGGCTATTCTCACCAGACTGACTACAGCCTGATTACAGCTGGGACAGTCTCCCGAATAATTCTGATATTGATAGATCGCAACTCTCATGACAGGCCTCCTCCTTTACGCCAGTATATCACAAACCTCCTGTCAGTAATTCACATATTCCGCACGATGGCTTGTGATATTCGTAATACCAAGGCATTGTCAGAGTCCCGGCTTATTTCTTTCTGCGGGAAGCCAGGAAGATCAACAGCCGATCTCCTAGTGTTTTCCATGGAACCCGGAAGCTTGCAGCCAACAGTCCTGAACCCAAAAGTCCCAATATAATAGCCAGCCAAGCCGGTAAATAAATCGTATCTTCTGAGTCATCCTCTTCGAAGTCCTCCTCCGATAAGTCCTCTACATCTTCTTCGTCCTCGTCCATCTCGCCGTCATAATCCTCTTCATCCAGAGTGTCTTCGGTTTCCCCGTTTGTGTCACCGGAATCCGCCTTATAAGTCTCTCCGTCATAGGTCCATGCCCCGGCTTCCGTGGTGGCAGTGGTCGAATCTTTCGTTGCGGTACTGGAAGAGCCGGTGGTCTGTCCGGAGTTCCCTCCGGGGTAATAGTAACTGCTGGAGGTATTTCCCTGGCTGCTACTGCTCTGATTACTATAACTGCCGGAGGTATTCGATCTTCCGATTTCAGTGGTTGATGTCTTATTTCCGGATGTTAAGTTGGTTACGATTACTTTGCATGTAGCCTTTTTCTTGCTGCCATCCCTGGCTGTCGCCGTAATGGTGGTAGTTCCGGCTTTAATTCCCTTCACTTTTCCCTTTTGGGTGACGGTAGCCACCTTCTTATTGGAGCTGGTCCATTTGACCTTCTTATTACTTGCGTTGGAAGGAGAGATGGTTGCTTTCAGGGTCCGGGTCTTTCCCTTCTGTAGGGAGATCTGCCGGTAATCCAGATAGACAGCTTTAACTTTTTTCTTTGTCGCTGTCTTTTTTGCCTGAGTGGTTGTTGAAGAACTCTTGGTCGTATTTTCCTGCTTCCGGGTGGTCGCATCCGGCTCATCCGGCTTGGAAGGCTCTAAGGATTCGCCGGAAGACACTTCAATATCACTCATGTCATAAAGAGCAGTCTGCCCCTCCTGCAGACGATGATAAGATGCCAGCGCATACATACCCTGTCCAGTAGCTATACCATCTACAAATCCTGCTGCGCCGCCATTGTTGTCTGCTCCTGGAAGGATATGCAGGAATCCGCCTTTATCAGTAGCAACAGAGCTGTAATATTCAAATAATCTGGACATCACCCAGCTCCCGTCCTCTTGAATAAAGCGCTGGTCTGTCCGGCAGTCCAGGCCGATGGAAGACAGGGCCACAATAACCTGATCATCGCTTTCCGAGGTCTCCACAGAACCGTCTCCATTCAGCGTGCTGAATCCGCCATGCTCGTTCTGTGCCGAGGACAGCCATTCCAGGGCCTTATCCACGGCATCCGTGACATCGTCCCTCTTGCCGTAATAAGGGGCTAAAGCCTGAATGGTCATCCCGGTGATATCTGTATCAGGCCTGGATCCCGCCAGTGTCCATCCCTCTTTCCCCGGTTCCGTGAGCTGTTTAGACAGCAGGTAGCTGATAAGTCCTTCCTCTGTGGTCTGCTCACCAACACCTGACACTTGAGGTATAGTATAAGAAGGATGAGATTTCAGGGCGATCAGAGCCCAGATTGGCCCGTTAAAACCCTGGAGTTTTACTTTATTAAAATCCGACAGGTATTCCAGTAGGTTATGCCCACCTATATCCGTGGCATCTTTCCCGATGGCTGTCATGCCAAGGATCAACTTCGAATAATCAGAATATTTCGCCCGGGTAATCTGCCAGTTGTTATCCTGCAGATAACGTACCGTATTCTCATAAAAGGTATCTTTATATTCCTGGGAAATGATTCTGCCGCTTCTAACCAGCCCGATCATGTTCCAGATACTGCTGTAATCCGGATTGGTATCCACAGACAGAATATAGTTTCCCACATTTGTCATAGCTGTTTCAAATGGCGGGTCTAATTCCTTTACGGAAGCTGCTCTGGATTGTGGTGCAGGAATTCCGGTAAGGCAAAGGCAGATAACCAGTAGGATTACCGCCACTGATCTGTTTCGTTTATGATTCATACTATGCATCTGCTTCACCTCTTTCTATTCTTCCTGACACATCCAATTCTCAGCGAATTATCCTGTTCTCATCTATATTTTATATCAAATCCGGAAAAAGGCAATTTTGTTAAGTATAAATATATATGCTTGATCACTTCTTTACTTTTACAGGTTCCTTTGCGGGTTCCTTTCTTTACCGTCAATTTTCCGTTTTTCTTATTGACTTTCAGCTGCTTTTTCCCTTTGATCTTCGGAATACCGATATCTCCATCCGAAGGCAGATCCTCCGGTTTAAGTAAGTCAAATGTCTTTGATTTACATCCTTTAACTCCTTTTCCAATAGTAACTATTCTCCATTTTATTGCGTCGCAGTTTTCCTATTGAAATTATTATAACTTATATATTTAGATAAAAAAGACCCCACTGCCAAAGACAGTGGGTGGTGCCCCCCCTCAGGGGCTCGAAGGAAATCTATGCCGAAATACCGCATGAAATGGAGGTTTTGGGTACATCATCCTGCGAGTATCCGAGGGGTGTATCCAAAGTTTTAGCACAACACTAATAATCATCATTTTTAGTATTATCCATATATCTTTATTCCTTCTTTTAAAATCTCTGTTAACAGATTTTCATTACCTAGAAGCTGTTTAACTCCTAACAAATCTACCTTTTTATGGAGCCCTTCCCTTAAACGCTCTGTTAACTCGTAATATCGTAATCCTGTTGTTTCGGTAGATATAAGAAGGTCCACATCACTGCTCCCTGTCGCCTTTCCCTTAGCATAGGATCCAAACAGATAGCAGAATTCAACCTGATATTCTAAAAAAACTTTCTCGCATGTGCTTCTGATATCCTCTATAGTCAGAATACCATTCTCTTCATCCAAAAGATTGATTTTTTCGAGTTCCTGCATTAAAAATTTATATTTAGGCGTTGTTTTTTTTTCTTCATTATTCTCATATGTGATATAAGAGCGCAAAGAGACTCCCAATAGTTTTGCAGCTTCTTGTTGGGTTAATTTTTTTTGTTTACGACAAGTTTTTAATTCTGTCAACATTTGCACCTCCTCTATACATATATTATGCATTTTTTGCATATTTTTGTCAATGTGAATATGCAAAATTTGCACATGCAAAAGCATATAGTATGCAAATATTTGGATTTGTCCTTTATATGATATCCTTCTTCTGTCAGGTCAGTGTCTGTTTTGTGTTTTTGATTATTCTTATTTTGTGTTTTTGACATAGAAACTCACATATCCTGAATGAGGTCTTTGTGCCGCCGGACAGGAAGGGGCTCGAAGGAAATCTATGCCGAAATACCGCATGAAATGGAGGTTTTGGGTA
>CAMNGO010000191.1 GCA_946538445.1 uncultured Lachnospiraceae bacterium | reverse complement strand
ATCTGGCTATGTTAAAAAAACAGACTATTCAGCCCGATAAGATTCTCCTGGTGAATACAGAGGAAGCTCTTTTTCACAGCAAAGTCTTTTCTACTTTGCCTCAGGGGGAACTCATCCATATTTCCAAGAAAGACTTTGATCATGGTGGAACGAGAAATATGGCAGCAGCAAAATGTGACGGTGATATTATCCTGCTTCTTACCCAGGATGCGGTTCCGGCGGATGAATACCTCATTGAACGGCTGACAGAGCCATTTCAGGATGAAGAGGTATGCGCAGCTTATGGCAGGCAGATGGCGGATTGGAAAGACAATCCGGTGGAAGCCTACACCCGGATCTTCAATTATCCCAAACAAAGCAGGATCAAGAGTAAAGATGATCTCCCTGAATTGGGGATAAAAACCTTCTTCTGTTCCAATGTATGTGCCGCTTATCGGAAGACAGTCTATGATGATTTGGGGGGATTCCCTCTCCACACCATCTTTAACGAAGACATGATCTATGCCAGCCGACTGATCGAGGCTGGGAAAAAGATTGCCTATGTTTCCGAAGCAAAAGTCTGGCATTGGCATAATTATTCCGCCAGAGAACAGCTGAAAAGAAATTTTGATATCGCAGTTTCCCAGGTGGATGCCGGCGGTTTGTTTGAACAGGTAAAATCAGAATCCGAAGGGATCCGTCTGGTTAAAAATACCATGCTGTATTTTATAAGAAAGAGAAGATTTCGTTGGCTCCCGTATATTTTTATACAGAGTGCCGCAAAATATATAGGATATAAAATGGGACGAAATTACAGAAAGCTCCCCAAAGCCTTGATTCAAAAGATATCCCTGAACCCCACCTATTGGGAGGGTTAATACCCTGAAAACAGCTGATTATTTTAGAAAAATAAAAGTTTTTGTATTGCATTGTGTAAAAAAGTAGTATAATGTAAGGAATGATACATTTTGCATTCAAGCCTACAGGAGGTTTTATTTTGAGTACAGAAGCGAAGAAGAACGTTAAAAACGTTAAAAAGGGGAAAAAATCAAGAAAGAAGGAAAGGCGGCTTCGGCTGCTGGCACAGGTTGTAACCTGTATCGTTTTGGTAGCCCTGTTTGTGGGCTCCGCCGCTTTGGGTGCAACCACAGCTTATTACAAAGCGATTACTGCAACTATAGTGACAGATACGGAGACTGCCCTTGAGGATGCCGATGTAATAGAGACAGATCTTGTCTACGACCAGGATGTGGTTAACATCCTTCTGATCGGCGCAGACAAACGATCCGATGAGAGGGAGCAGGGCCGATCCGATACTACCATGATCGCTACCATCGATCTCAAGAACGGTAAATTAAAACTGACCTCTCTCATGAGGGATATGTACATTGATATACCAGGATACGGTTATCATAAATTTAATGCAGCCTATCAGTTTGGCGGAGTTCAGCTTGTCTATAAGACAATAGCTGAGAACTTCGGAGTGAAGCTTGACGGTTATGCCGAAGTGGATATGGAAGCTTTCCGTGCATGTGTCGACCTGATCGGCGGTGTTCCTATGGAACTTACGGAAGCGGAAGCTTATTTCCTTCAGACAGCTTACGCTACTTCAAAGCATGACGAGAAGAAGGTGGTAGCAGGACAGAATCTCCTGACACCTTATCAGGCTTTGGCCTATTGCCGTATCCGTCAGGATATCTCAGGTGAGTACGGACGTACCGACCGTCAGAGAAAAGTCCTCATTTCAATTTTTAATGAGCTGAAGAGTGCGGATATCATGACCATCACCAACATCTGCATGAAGGCTTTGAATTATGTCACCACCGACCTGTCGGAAAAACAGATCAGGAGCCTGCTTATGTCAGTCATCTCCATGGGAACTACGGAGATCGAACAGCTCCGTATACCTTATGAGGGTTCCTTCACAGAAGGAAGACTCAGTGGCGGTGGCGCGTGGGTTATTCAGCCGGATTACGAGCTTAATGCTCAGGCACTCCAGTACTTCATCTTTGGTACAGGGGAAGATCCGGGAATCGATGATGCTTACGGTATCGGTAACGACAAATTCATCGAAGGCTACTATCCGGAGAAAACGGAAGGTATATCGACTTATTAACAAGAAGGAGATCAGAACACAATGAAGCAGACAACACTATCATTGCTGGTTGACAATAATCCCGGCGTTCTCAGCAGGATCGCAGGATTGTTTACCCGCAGAAATTATAATATAGAAACCATCAGCGCCGGTAGAATGCAGGATGAGCGATTCACCAGAATAACAGTCCTCGTCACCGGAGATGATCAGATTCTGGAACAGATTCGCTGCCAGATCGAGAAACTGGAAGAGGTACGTAAGATCATCGTTCTGGAGGACAAGACCTCTGTGTGCAGAGAATTGCTGCTGGTCAAGGTTTTGGCCGGAAAGATGGAGAAACAGGATCTGATAGCCATAGCGGATGTATTTCGTGCCAAGATCGTGGATGTATCTACCGAGACATTGATGATGGAACTTACCGGAAATCAGAATAAGCTGGATGCCTTCTTAAACCTGCTGTCTGATTATGAAGTGGTTGAGCTGGTGCGGACCGGTGTAACAGGTCTTCAAAGAGGCATTAATGTACTTCACTAAAAGGCTGACCATTAAAAAATATGTATAATTAATTCATAATTATTCATATTCACTTGCTTTTCACGGCAAGAGAGAGTATGATACTATAATAAATGTTATAATCTAGGAGGAACGAACAATGGGAGCAAAGATTTTTTACCAGGAAGACTGTGATTTATCGTTATTAGACGGAAAGACGATCGCCATCATCGGCTACGGCAGCCAGGGTCACGCACACGCCCTCAACTTAAAGGATTCCGGATGTAATGTTATCATCGGTCTTTACGAGGGAAGTAAATCCTGGGCAAAAGCAGAAGCACAGGGCCTTAAGGTATATACAGCAGCTGAGGCAGCAAAACAGGCTGATATCATCATGATCCTCATTAATGATGAGAAACAGGCTAAACTTTACAAAGAAAGCATCGAGCCTAATCTTGAAGAAGGCAACATGCTGATGTTTGCCCATGGCTTCAATATTCATTTTGGATGCATCAAACCACCTGCATTTGTGGATGTTACCATGATCGCTCCAAAGGGACCCGGACATACTGTTCGTTCTGAATATCAGGCCGGCAAGGGTGTTCCTTGTCTCGTGGCTGTGGAACAGGATTACACAGGCAAAGCACAGGATATCGCATTGGCTTATGGTCTGGGAATCGGTGGCGCCAGAGCCGGAGTCCTTGAGACTACTTTCCGTACCGAGACCGAGACGGACCTCTTCGGTGAGCAGGCCGTTCTTTGCGGTGGTGTATGTGCTCTGATGCAGGCCGGCTTCGAGACACTGGTAGAAGCAGGTTATGATGCACGTAACGCTTATTTTGAGTGTATTCATGAGATGAAACTTATCGTGGATCTGATCTATCAGTCCGGTTTTGCAGGTATGAGATACTCCATCTCCAACACTGCTGAGTACGGTGATTATGTGACAGGTCCTAAGATCATCACAGAAGAGACCAAGAAGACCATGAAGAAGATCCTCGCAGATATCCAGGATGGAACATTTGCAAAAGACTTCTTACTGGATATGTCTGATGCAGGCGCACAGGTTCATTTCAAAGCCATGAGAAAACTTGCCGCTGAACATCCTGCTGAGAAGATCGGAGAGGAAGTTCGTAAGCTTTACAGCTGGAACGGCGAAGATAAACTCATCAATAACTGATCCAATAAGATCTACATCTTTGGGCTGTCTTATGACAGCCCTTTTTTGTGGACTTTTTATCAATAATATGGTATCATATCATGATATACTTTTTTGATAAGACGATTCCGTTTGAAATGATAAGAAGAAATACAGGAGGCAGATATGCTCAAGAACAGTGATTACCATAATTATATACTGGAACAGCACAAGACGCTGGAAGAACTTCATGGAGAGGGTTATGTGCTCCGCCATAAAAAGACCGGTGCCAGGGTTCTCCTGGTGGAAAATGATGATAATAACAAGGTCTTCTCCATCGGTTTCAGGACTCCACCTTCAGATGACACAGGTGTAGCCCATATCCTGGAGCATTCCGTCCTGTGTGGCTCTCGGAAATTTCCTTCCAAGGATCCTTTTGTGGAACTTGCCAAAGGGTCTCTGCATACATTCT
>CAMNGO010000190.1 GCA_946538445.1 uncultured Lachnospiraceae bacterium | reverse complement strand
GGAGAGCGTCTGGGTCACAACCAGAAGGTCATGGGTTCGAGCCCCGTTGCTTCCATTATAATCGCGAATCTCGTCAGAGAATTCGCGCGCGAGGCCGGCAACGCCGCAGGCGTTTTCCACTGCCGGACTCTGCGTTCCGCCGGAGGCTTCAACATCAGCCAATGTTTTGTATTTCTTACTGATGTTAAGTTCTGGCTGATGTTGATCCGTTAGCTCAGCTGGGAGAGCGTCTGGGTGACAACCAGAAGGTCGATGGTTCAAGTCCATTACGGATCATTTTCAGAGCGGTCGATTCCTGACCGCTCTATTTTTTTGTTGACAGGATACCGGTTTTATTATAAAATGACCCTATTCAGGGTCTTAAAGGATTAAAGTATAGACCGCAGATATGTCAAATGCGATGATTGGGATACATCATTGCGGAGTATTCATTTTCAGAGAGCTGTCGTCTGGTGTGAGACAGTATGGATCCCGTCTATGACATCACCCATAAGCATCCGGCTGAACGTGCCAGGATCGGATTTCGGCACTATTAAGCACGGACGGGACTTCCCGTTACAGAAGGACACTGTGCTGGCAGTGTGTCAAGTGGCCCTTTTCGGGCAAATAGAGTGGTACCACGGAAGTAATTTCGCCTCTATAGACAGTAATGTCTATAGAGGCTTTATTTTTTATCTAAAAAGAAACGGAGAAAACCATGAAGGATCTAATTGAAATCAGATGGCACGGTCGTGGCGGCCAGGGTGCTAAAACAGCTGCCCTCCTGCTGGCGGACGTCGCTTTTGGAACAGGAATGTATGTACAGGGATTCCCGGAGTACGGCCCGGAACGTATGGGCGCTCCCATCACAGCCTACAATCGTCTGAGCGCAAATCCCATCCGTGTTCATTCCAATATCTATGAACCGGATTATGTAGTGGTTGTGGACGAGACATTGCTTGACTCTGTGGGCGTTACCGATGGTCTGAAAGAAGATGGCGCCATCGTGATCAATACCGCAAAACCGAAAGAAGAAATCATCCCCAAGCTGAAAGGTTATCAGGGAAGAGTATACACCATCGATGCCAGAAAGATCTCCATAGAGGCACTGGGAAAATATTTCCCGAATTCCCCCATGCTTGCGGCAATCGTTAAGGTGACCGGCGTCATGGATGAGGAGAAATTCCTGGAATCCATGCGCAAGTCCTACAATCATAAATTCGCCTCCAGACCTGAGGTGATTGAAGGAAATATGAAGGCATTATTCTTGGCTTTAGAGGAGGTACATTAATGGCATCAGATATCACTCGTTTGGGAGTCGACGTAAAATGGCAGGACCTTACCCTGGGATGTACCATCGTGGGCAGGGGAACCTCCGAGAGTTTTAATACCGGTGAGTGGAGAACCGACACACCATTATTTATTTTGGAAAAATGTAAACAATGTCTCCTTTGTGCTCCGGCCTGCCCGGACAGTGCGATTCCCGTGGAAAACGGAAAACGCGGAGAATTCGATTTGGATCACTGCAAGGGATGCGGCATCTGTGAGAAAGCCTGTCCATTTGATGCGATCAAAATGTTAAAGGGGGAAAGATAATATGGCAATCAAAGAACGTTTATCCGGAAATGAAGCAGTGGCAAATGCCATGCGTCAGATCAACCCTGATGTTATGCCTGCCTACCCCATCACTCCTTCCACGGAGATCCCCCAGTACTTCACCACATTTGTATCCAACGGTCAGGTGGACACCGTGTTCGTACCCGTTGAAAGCGAGCACTCTGCCATGAGTGCCTGTATCGGTTCCGAAGCAGCCGGCGCCAGAACCATCACTGCCACTTCCTCCGCCGGACTGGCTCTGATGTGGGAAGTATTGAACGTGGCGGCATCCGACCGTCTCCCCATCTGTCTGGCTCTGGTTAACCGTGCCCTCTCCGGCCCCATCAACATCAACTGTGACCATTCCGATGCCATGGGTGCCAGAAATACCGGTTGGATCCAGCTTTTTGCCGAAAACAACCAGGAAGCCTATGACAACATGGTCCAGGCTTACCGTATCGCGGAACATCCGGATGTCATGCTCCCCATCATTGTCTGCCAGGATGGCTTTATCACCAGCCACGCTGTGGAAAACATCACTCTGCTGGAAGACCAGGTTGTAAAGGACTTCGTGGGAGAATACGAGCCGGAACACTATCTCCTGAAGGATGGTGAGTCCATCGCCTACGGTCCTTATGCCGTGACCAACTATGTGATGGAAGCACGCCGTGCCCAGATGCAGGGCCTCCGGAATGCCAAGCAGGTATGTATCGATATAGGAAAAGAATTCGGCCAGATCTCCGGCAGGGAGTATGGTCTGTTTGAAGAATACCGTATGGAAGATGCAGAATACGCCATGGTAATCATGGGTTCCGCTGCCGGCACCGCCAAGGATGCGGTGGATGCATTGCGGGACAAGGGAGTCAAGGCCGGTATCCTGAAGATCCGTCTCTTCCGTCCTTTCCCGGCCGAAGAGATCGCAGAGGCGCTGAAAGATGTAAAATATCTTGCCATCATGGATCGTACCGAAGATTTTGAGACCAACTGCGGACCACTTGGATCTGAGATCAAATCCGCACTTTTCAACAAAAATCTCCGTCCGCTTACCTTGAACTACTGTTATGGCCTTGGAGGACGTGACGTTACGGTAGAGAGTCTTACCTCCGTATTTGAAGATCTCTTTGAAGTGGAGAAAACAGGAGATCTGGGGGAAGTCTATCGTTATTTATCTGTGAGAGAATAGGAGTTATATCATGGCTTATAATCTGAAACAAACTTTAAATAAAGAAGAGCGCCTTGCTCCCGGCCATAGAATGTGTGCCGGCTGCGGCGCCACCATTGCCGTTCGGAATGTGCTTCGCGGACTGCATGAAGAAGACGAAGCCGTCATCACATGCGCAACCAGCTGTCTGGAAGTTTCTTCCTTCATGTATCCCTATACATCCTGGAAGGATTCCTTCATCCATGATGCCTTTGAGAACGCCGGGGCAACCTGTGCCGGTGTGGAATCTGCCTACAAAGCTTTAAAGAAAAAAGGAAAGATCAAAGGAACCCGCAAATTCATCGCTTTTGGCGGTGACGGCGGTACCTACGACATCGGTTTTCAGTCCCTCTCCGGAGCAATGGAGAGAAACCATGACATGGTCTATGTCTGCTATGACAACGAGGCCTATATGAACACCGGTATCCAAAGGTCCTCCGCAACACCTATGTACGCCGATACCACCACCACTCCGGTAGGTACCGTCTCCGACGGAAAACCTCAGAACCGAAAAGACCTGGCTCAGGTAATCGCTGCCCACAATATCCCTTATGTCGGACAGACCACCCTAGTGAATAACTTCAGGGATATCCATGTGAAATCCGAGAAAGCCATCTACACACCGGGCGCTGCCTTCTTAAATGTACTGGCACCCTGTCCCCGCGGATGGAGATATGAGATGGCCGACATCCTGGAACTGTGTAAACTTGCGGTAGACACCTGCTTCTGGCCCTTGTTTGAGGTGATCGAAGGTGAATGGATCGTCAACTACATTCCTAAAAAGAAACTGCCGATCGAAGATTTCTTAAGACCTCAGGGAAGGTTTAAACATCTGTTCAAACCCGGCAAAGAACACCTCATCGCCGACATCCAGGCCGGCGTAGATCAGCGCTGGGAAGAGCTGCTGAAGAGGGCAAAATAAATAATATAGACAAAGGCAATCGGGGAGGCCGATGATATTTTCAAGCTCCGTTGTTCCTCGGAAAAAGCACATATGTGCTTTTTCCTGTGGTACAAAGTCGCTTTCAAATATCATCGGCCTCCCTCGATTGCTGTTTTTTTGGGGGGATGCAGGGGGATAGCGGGGTGTTATGGTTTCCCATGGCTCCAACCCACCAACCCCACCAAAAAGGCCCCCCTTTCATTATCATTTCGCTACAATATTCACGATCTTGCCGGGGACATAGATCTCTTTGCGGATAGTTCCGGTAAGTTTGCTTCCAAGAGCTTCCTTTGCCTTGGCCAGGACATCATCCTTGGCAGCGTCAACCGGGATGTCAATGACAACTCTGGTCTTACCATTCACCTGAACCGGAATCTGGATCTCATCATCTTTCATCGCTTCCTCGTCGTATGCTGGCCAGGTCTGGTCAAATACGGAATCGATATGACCGAACTGCTCCCACAGTTCCTCAGCGATATGAGGAGCAAATGGTGCCA
>CAMNGO010000189.1 GCA_946538445.1 uncultured Lachnospiraceae bacterium | reverse complement strand
CACCCAGAAAGGCAACATGTCCTTTGATGGGTTTACCGCAAGCCAACCCACTGATGGTCTGATTTACCACTGCCTGGAAGATAGAGACTGCCAGATTCTCTTTGGAAGCTCCCTCATTGATCAGTGGCTGGATATCTGTTTTGGCAAAAACACCGCACCTGGCAGCGATGGGGTAGATGGTATCATAGCTTTTGGCATATTCATTTAAACCGGTGGCATCGGTTTGAAGAAGGCTGGCCATCTGATCGATAAAAGACCCGGTACCACCTGCACAGACGCCATTCATACGTTGCTCGATACCGCCGTTTTTATCAAAATAGATGATCTTGGCATCTTCACCGCCAAGCTCAATAGCTACATCGGTCTTGGCCTCATAGTCCTGAAGGGAAGTAGATACACAGATCACCTCCTGGCAGAAAGGAATTTCCAGGTATTCCGATATAGCCATACCTCCCGAACCGGTAACCGTAGGATGAACGGACAGGTTTCCGTGCTCTGCAATCGCCTTTTTCAGCAGGGACTGCAGAGTTCCCTTGATATTTGCGAAATGTCTCTGATAATCTGAAAAAATAATGTGGTTGTCACGATCAAGAATTGCCACTTTTACTGTGGTAGAACCAATGTCAATTCCTAATGTATAATCCAAATTTCTTTCATCTCCTTACTATATTACATTCTGATTATATAAGAATGAAAGAGAACCATAGAGGCTGATCCCGGTCCATTCTTATCAGAATAGAATTACCCATGTTAAAAACAAAAAATATTATAAACGAAGCCGTGAGAAAAAACAATACTTTTTGCCCTGCCCGGTACACAATAATTGACAAAGAATAAGGAAATACTTATAATGAAGTAAGTGATTTTCGAGCTTTTTTTAAGTGGAATATATATATTGAAAGAAGGATTTTCTTATGATCAGAATCTTTAAGACAGAGGGTGGTAAAGTACATCAGATCCATCCTTCACCCGTTGGGGGACGGCAGGAAAGTACTGTCTGGATTGCCCTGACAGATCCCACCATGGAAGAACTGGAACAGATCGCACGGATCAATCAGATCGATATCGATGACCTGAAGTCGGCCCTGGACGAAGAGGAGCGTTCCAGAATCGTGGTGGAAGATGACTATACCATGATCGTCCTGGATATTCCGGTAACTGAGATACGTAATGACAAGGAATATTTCCATACCATTCCATTTGCCATCATAAAGACCTCTGATGTTGTCATTACCGTATGTCTGGAAGATACTCCGGTACTGACGGTATTTATGGATGGGAGAGTCCGTGATTTTGATCTGAATCGGCCTGTGAAATTTATCTTCCAGATGTTATACCGCAATTCCACTATGTATCTGCAGTATCTGCGCATCATCGATAAGAAGAGTGATGAGGTGGAGAAGAAACTGCATGTCTCCCAGCGTAACCAGGAGCTGATCGATATGCTGGAGCTGGAGAAAAGCCTTGTTTACATCACCACATCCCTCCGGGGAAATGAGTTGGTGCTGGAAAGGCTCACCCGGAACCAGTCCCTGGCCATGAACGATGATGAGAGAGAACTGCTTGACGATGTGATCATCGAGAACAAACAGGCCATAGAGATGGCCAAGATCTACAGTGACATCTTAAGCGGGACTATGGATGCTTATGCTTCCGTAATCTCCAACAATCTTAATATCGTAATGAAGTTTCTCGCTGTCGTAACCATTGTCCTTACGATCCCGACCATTGTGACCAGTGCCTTCGGTATGAACTTTGCGGTCATCCCCTTATACCACCATCCTTATGGATTCTGGATCGTCGTCGGTATCTCCCTGGTGCTTGCTGCCATCGCAGGAATCCTTATCGGCAAATATCAGAAATTCAAATAAGGAGGAATTCACCGGATGAACTGGTTAAATCGACTGGAGAGAAGATTCGGCAGGTATGCCATTCAGAACCTGCCATTATATATCGTAGTTATGTATGCTGTCGGTGCAGTGTTAAATATTATTTCCGGCAACACCATTTACTATGCCTATTTAAGCCTGAACCCTTATATGATTCTGCATGGGCAGCCATGGAGGATTGTGACCTTCCTGATCGCTGCACCTACCACCAGTATCATTTTTCTGTTGTTTGTGCTCTTGTTTTATTATTCAATCTGCACGCAATTATCCAATGTATGGGGTGCTTTTCGTTTTAATCTGTACTTTTTCATCGGAGTGCTCGGCTCTCTGCTTGGAGCATTTCTGGTATATTTTATTACCCGGGACCCCTATATCTATATGGATACCTATTACCTGAACCTGTCCATGTTTCTGGCCTATGCGGCCATCTTTCCGGATGCCATGGTATACCTGTACGGCATCCTGCCCTTGAAAGTGAAATGGCTGGCTTATCTTGATGCCGCTTTTCTCGTCTATGAATTTGTGATGGGCGGACTTGGGGACAAGACAGCTATCGTAGTCAGCCTTCTTAATTTTATACTGTTCTTTGTCTCAACGCGGAATTATAAAAAGATATCGCCCAGAGAGATCAAGAGAAAACAGAAGTTTCATGACAATGTAAAAGTCAATACCACCGGAACCAGACACCGGTGTGCTGTCTGCGGAAGAACAGAGAAAGATGATCCGAATCTGGAGTTCCGTTACTGTTCCAAATGTAATGGTGATTATGAGTACTGCAATGATCATCTTTTTACTCATACTCATGTAAAATAATCTGTAACAGAAGTACAAAGGAGGAGACGATGGATATAGCAGTTCATCCTCTGATCGGGGATACTATTTCCTACCAAAAAGAAGAAATACTTGCTTCCATCGCTCATGGGCGAATACCGGACGCAAATAACTGGTATGCCATTACAACTACCCATGAGGAGACGACTCTCTTCTATATCCTTTCCGCAAGAGAGTTCCGCAATCCCATGTATCATGATCCCAACAGACGGTTAAAACTGATCGGCATTGCGGGTTCCAAAAGAGAGGCAAGGAATCTTGTGGTCTCCATCGTTGCCGGATTCGTTGATTCCGGCTCACTTCCTGAGATAAAATCCTCTCTGGGGAATTATTAGAGAGGGGGGATCAATCGTTGGCAACATTTCTATCGATCTTACTGTTGATTCTTAAGATCATCGGCATCCTTCTGCTGTTGATTCTGGCCCTCATCTGTATCATACTCCTGGTTCCTGTCCGTTACGGTTTTGAACTGTCCGCACCGGAGGGAGAGCAGATCAGTGCAGAGGCTGATATCGGATGGCTCCTCCGTCTGATCAGCGGCAGAATCGGTTATCTGGAAAAAAACTTAAATTATGATGTCAAGATCCTGGGTTTTCGAATCATGAGTAATGATCCGGTCTACCTGGAGAAGAAGAAACAGAAGAAGTCAGATAAGAAAAAGAAGGAAAAGGAAGAACAGGAGAAAGAAAGTCTGCCGAGTGAAGAAGTCCAATCTGTGGAAGTTTCCGAAACATATGAAGAAGCGGATTCTCCTGAGGCTTCCGAAGTGACAGAAGAATCTCCATCCTCTGTCGAATATCATCCTGCAAGGAATTATGCGGATGAGGAGAAAGCAATCCGGGAGCACAAAGAAGAAAAAGTTCCTGTTTCCGAAAGAATCGCTTCTGTCATAGATAAGATAAAGGGAATCGGCTCCAGGATATCGGATGGAATAGACAGAGTTATCAGTCTTAAGGAAACCCTGGAAGAGTACGAGATCGCGAAACTGCTGGTGATCGGAAAAGATACGCTTCTGGCCGTTCTCCACCATGTTTTACCCCGTCAACTCAAGGGATGGATTCTTTACGGGTTTGACGATCCTTCCCTCACCGGATACGTGGCAGCCCTGGGAGCTGTTTTCTATCCTCGTTATTATAAAAACTTCAGCCTGGAACCGGATTTTCAGAGAGTATGCTTTGCCGGTTACTGTAAAGGCAGAGGCAGAATCCGACTTGGATTCTTCCTGTTGATTTTCATAAAATTACTATTAAAGAAAGAAGTACGGCGACTTCTTCATCTATTAAAATAGCAGGAGGCTTTTATGACAAAGAATAATTTTGACGAGACAGTAAATTCATTATTTAAAGGTCTGAATCACGTGATGTCCACAAAAACAGTCGTCGGAGAACCGCAGTTTATCGGGGATACAACCATAATCCCCTTGATGGACGTCTCCTTTGGCATGGGAGCCGGCGCAAACAATAAGGAAAAATCCGACAGTGGAACAGGCGGTATCGGCGGCAAGATGA
>CAMNGO010000188.1 GCA_946538445.1 uncultured Lachnospiraceae bacterium | reverse complement strand
AATCTCAATAATCTGAGAAACAAAGTCGCGGGTATATTTGGGGGAAAAGGGGGTCAGACCCCTTGAGGGGGTCTGACCCCCCCTATCCCTAAGAGGTGATCTGATATATGAAGTTATACGATGAAGACAAAGTTCAATGGATTCAAACTTGTTTTTTGTTTGTTCAGATTTTTTATCTGAGGGTCCCTTTGGAAGTGTTTATGAAAGTGCTGGAGAGGAGGAGCGGATTCCGGATCAGTGAAGAGGAACTGAGGGATATTTCTGCAAGCATCCCTTCTGACTTAAGGATTTGTGAAATCATTGAGGATTATGTGGTTGCCTCAGAGATTTATCAGGATCCGGACTTCTATAGAGAAATACTTTATCTGCAAGGGGATAGGGATTATTATATTCCTACTTATGACGAGATCATGGAGCTGGCAGAGAATGGCTGCCTGATCCATAAGAAGGCTTATGAGGAACTGTCGGATTTCCTGATCAGGAAAGTCCACATGGAAGAAAAACAGAGTAAAAGTCTGCTGACAGATTTGTGGGAGATGATTGTCCTTGTTTTTGCAAATGATCTTCAGGGACCTCTTCAGTGGCTATTGGATCAGATTGATCAGATTGCCCTCCATGTTAATAGGGATGATGGGCTGCTCCAGGAGGCCATCGATCTGTATATGACCGTATATAACTCCACCAATATGCCCTGCAACCGTGGCTATGCAGCGGTCGATATGCCAAGACGGGCTTTGCGACCGGGTAATGCGCCAGGTAATATGCCTGGTAATGCACCGGGCAATGTGTCTGGCAATGTGCCGGTCATCATGGCGGGCAGTAGGCGTGGGGTAAAGGCAAGGCTGCCGAAAGAAGGGGCACCGGGCATCCGGAAAATGAGTTTTGAGCTAGATCTTGACGGGGATTCGGATGAGTTTTTGCTGGAAACTCAATAGTGGTATACAAGAGTACGTGATAGCATACCATTAAAAGTATGTTACCGAACTAATATGATCATGTTACTGATATAAAAAAGCATAGGAGGCATTTGTAGATGAGGACATTCTTTATAGCAGATACTCACTTTGGCCACTCTAACAGTCTTGGCTTTGACCATCGTCCATGGGATACCATCGAGGAGATGGATGAGGAGCTGATTCGCAGATGGAACCGGAAAGTTTCGAAAGTGGATCATGTGTATGTCTTGGGCGATTTCGCTTATCGAAATAAAATATCTATCTCAAACTATGTAAAGCGGCTCAATGGCACCATCCACCTTATAAGAGGAAATCATGACAAGAAAACGGACGCTTTTGAGAGATGCTTCGAAGAAGTAACCGACTATAAAGAAATCGTAGTGGAAGTAAATGGGGAGAAAAGAAGGGTGGTTTTATCCCATTATTTTATCCCATTTTATAATGGGGCCCGGAGAAGATCCAAAGCTATTATGCTTCACGGACATACTCACAAGGAGCAGGAATCCGTGATAGAAGAAAAAATGAAGAAAATGCTGCGAGAGTCCGGATTCCGCTGCGAAGCTTATAATGTAGGGTGTATGTGGCAGAACTATGAACCACAGACCCTCGAAGAAATCATAGCAAGACAAAACACCGATTGAATTCAGGATTCCTGAAAATGAAATAAGTATAAAGATTTAGGCGGAAATGTAAACCAGCGGTTTAAAGACAAGGTCATAAATATGTGATAAGCTTGTGCTGTAAGGATAAGCAATCAGAAAAGATTGCTATACGAAGTCAGGCAGAGAACCGACTTCGGGTAAACTAAGGTCTTCCTGCCGGATAACAGGCACATACAGCAGCGCTGTCAGAAATGATTGACATATCAGGAATTCACACCCAGGGAAAAAAGCCCAGGTCGTGAGGCGCTAGTCAAACAGCACCCCAACCGTTCCGAAAGGAGGCGCGGTAGATAATGGGTACCTGACAGATTTTGAGCACTCTAGATGAACATCAGCTTTATTTCGTGTCTGATTTAATATTCGGTTTCTTGTCTTTAGTTTATCATGGCGTCCGCCACGACCGACGTGTGAAACGGTGTTTTGAGACCATGGCAGAAAGCCCGGCATGGATCGCAACTGAGTATACGGAACGGTATCAAGGGGAGATCATACCAAACATGACGGGGAGACTGCGATGCGACCAAAACCGTGGAACATTCTCTGCCACCCGTTTAGATGCTTTCAGCCCAACCAGGATACGAAAACATCTAAAAAACTAATAATCAATATAAGAGAGAAAAATCCCACGACAATCAGGATGATTGGAGCGTGGGATTTTTCTCTCTTATCTATCCCATTGATCCTATAAGAATTATGACTTATAAGAACAATGAGATTTCCGGATTCCCCGGAAACACAGAGTGGATTCATCCTGCATCGACTTAAAATGAATCTTGTATCACTTGAATATTTCCTGGATATTTGTCAGAGAGGGGGCTTGAATCTTGTATTTCATAACTCAGAAAGAGGACGAAATGAATATGAGTATGTTGCGGTCTGTGGAGGAACTACACTATCGGACCAAAAGCTTAGGGCTAGACAAAGGTGTGTTTGAGCCTACCATCCTGCAGATTTCGATGATGGAGGAAGAGTATCTCAATCAGGACCAGATAAATCCTTATGTATTTATCGATTTTGTCAAGAAAGATGAGACACCTTATCTTATCATCTATCTCTGGATTCCGGGGCTGAAAGAAAGATACAGACAACTGATCTGTTCACCCGGATATCGTTTATGCGAGAAAGAGGAAGAACTGCTGGTGAGTGTATGCCTTAACAAGAATACGGGCATAAGTAGTGAAATGATGTTTAACGTAATCTGGGCGTACGATAGGAATCTTCTCTGTACAAATATCGAATTATACAGTAAGGCTCCCCTATTGTCCGTTCTGCACATGTATTTCTGCATGTTTCACGGTATCAGGGAATTACTGTTTAAGGCGCAGCTCCCTTACCTGGCAGGACAGATACATAGGGCGGATGCACTGAATCTGTCTCCCGTCATGACAAAAGGCGGACCGGTGGACCTGTTCGAGAAGGGAGTAACGATGAAAATGCTCCGCCTCCTGAATTCAGAGTGGGGCGTTAAGGAGCTGATGACAGAGGAAACCCGCCATCTGGCTGTACAAACATACATAAATTTTCATAAGGTGCTTGGAGGGTATGATCGTATCAGCCATGGACAGTGGCGATACCTGAAAGACTGTATGGTTGACAAAGAAGTATTTCCATTCGATCTGAAGAAATTCCGCTTCTTTGGCCAGGATACTACAGATAATCTTTTCCAAAGCTATCTCATCTTTCTGGCAAAGGAGAGAATCATCAACAGGCATGTGGAATGGTACAGAGATCCATCTGATCCAAAAGAACTCCAGAAGTATACCTTGGAAGCAGACCTGCTTTTATCCTATATAGGGAACAAAGATGAATACGATCATCTGATCTGGATGCAGAACTCCAGGCTGGAATATCTCGATTATTCTGATTCCCGATATGTTGTCACCCATCCTTCCACCGTGATGGACATTTTCGATGAGAGCGTAGCACAGCATAACTGTCTGATGACCGTGTTTCAGGATGTCTGCAGAGGGAATCTCGACGTGGGATTCATGAGAAGAAAGAATAATCCGGAGAAATCCTTTATTACTTTCCAGGTAAATGAATGTAAAAAGGTAGTTCAGATTTACGGGAAATATAACCGGATGATCAACCCTTATTCAAATGAGATGAGATGGTTTCGGAATGTCTATATGAAAGAGAAAGGGTTCAAACTATCGGAACCTGCGGAATTAGAGGATATACCATTCCGGTGATGATATTCCTTAAAATATATGATGAGGAGATGATAGTATGAAAATAACAAAAGATACCGTATTTACCGTAACCGATCAGGAGAAGTATTTGATCCTGGAAAATACCAATTATATGAACACGGAGTATTATCTCGGTATTCGACTGAATAGCCTTGGGAATCCCATGTGGGATTCCCAGGAGATTCTCTATGTGGAAAATGAATTGGAGTTAGATCCCGATTTGGAGATTTATCTGGAAATAGGGAAACAAAAGGTAAGCTTTGTTGACAAAAACAGTGTAAAGGAAGATTTACTCCGGATGCTGTTTAAAGAGCAGATGAAAATGGAGGGAAGAAAGCATTGGGAAGATCAATAATAGATAGAATCCACCCCAAGACATTTGCTGATCTCCCGATAATACCTGTTGGTGGCTGATTCTGCATG
>CAMNGO010000187.1 GCA_946538445.1 uncultured Lachnospiraceae bacterium | reverse complement strand
CGAGAGGGCAGTTGAAACCTTTAACGACCATATGGACAGAGCAGGCGGATGATGAAAAGGAGATACCCCTCCCGGAATACCCCCGTCCTCAGATGAGGAGAGATCAGTGGATCTGCCTGAACGGTTGGTGGGAGTACGCCTTCACCGGACTTGGTGAGATTCCCAGAGAAGCTGAAGGGAGAATATTGGTTCCTTTTTCTCCTGAAACCAGACGTTCCTCTGTGGAAAGAACTTTAAAGCCGGAAGAAGCTCTATGGTACAGGAGAAAGGTCCGGATTCCGGAGGTTCCTGCCGGGGCTCGCCTCCTTCTCCACTTTGGAGCAGTGGACGAAAGATGTACGGTATGGGTGAACGGCAGTCGGGTCGGAAGCCACAGAGGAGGATACCTTCCCTTTCAATTTGATGTGACAGAGGAGATCAGGACCGGAGAAAATGAGATATCGGTACGTGTGAGAGATGAGACGGACCGGGGGTCTGCCTGTCGTGGAAAACAGAAGTTAAACCCAGGCGGTATGTTCTACACAGCACAAAGTGGCATCTGGCAGACAGTATGGATGGAATGGGTTCCTGATAATTCCATAACCGGTCTTAAGATCATACCTCATCTCAGGGAGCAGGAAGTGGAATTCTGCATCAGCACGAACCGGCCTGTACCGGGGGAGATTATCGTCGGAAAGGGAAAGACGTTTAATTCGGAAGAAGTCATGCTGGAAGATACCGATGAGACTCTGTATATCTGTCCGGTCAGTGAGAAGGATTTTGACAGAAAGAGTATGCTAAGATGCCGGTTAAAACTGGAGGAGTTCAGACTGTGGAGTCCTGAAAGCCCGACTCTGTATCCGGTAAGGATCCGGCTGGGGCAGGACCGGATTAGCACATATTTTGCCATGCGGTCTTTTGGGACAGGATATGATGCCGGCGGGCATGCCTGCCTGACCTTGAATGAAAAACCCTATTTCTTCCATGGAATACTGGATCAGGGATATTGGCCGGAAAGTCTTATGACACCGCCTTCAGAAGAATCGATGATATTCGATATAAAAGAGATGAAGCAGGTCGGATTTAATATGCTGCGCAAACATGCCAAGATTGAGTCTCTTCGCTGGTATTATCATTGTGATCGGATCGGAATGGTGGTGTGGCAGGATATGGTGAACGGTGGGGGACCGATTCCTGCCATGCTATGTACCTATCTGCCTACCGGTATCCCGGCGCTGGGTAAGACGCTCGATGACCGGCATTATAGACTTCTCTCCAGAAAAGATGCAAGGGAGAGAAAACGGTTTGAGCAGCAGCTTATTGGAATGATCGATCATCTTGCAAATGAACCCTGCATCGGTATGTGGGTAATCTTTAACGAAGGATGGGGACAGTTTGACTCGAGACGACTGACAGATGCTGTCCGAAAGAAAGATCCTTCCCGCCCGATCGATCATGCCAGCGGATGGTTCGACCAGGGAGCGGGAGATGTATGCAGCATCCATAATTATTTCCGAGAACTCAAGGTTGAGAACGACAGACATAACCGTCCTTTTGTAATCTCTGAGTACGGTGGCCTTGCCTGCAGGATACCGGGTCATGTTTCCGCAGATGGAACCTATGGGTATCGCGATGTCTCCCGGGAGGCTTTTCCGGATGAATTCCGGAGCTTGATGGCAAAAATCAAATCTTTAAGGAAAGACGGGCTGTCAGGGGCTGTCTACACCCAGGTTTCCGATATCGAGGAAGAGATCAACGGCCTACTGAGTTACGACCGGAAATGCATAAAAATCAAATAGGATAAACCTTGACATTTCTAATAGAATTTCATAAAATTTAATTGTAATTTAATGATTAATTGTTAATTTTGAACAAAAGTGAGTGAGAAGGAGGGTTACTTATGGCAGCAAAGATTTTAATGGCAGGAAGTATTATGATGGATCTGATCCTGCAGATGCCCCGTGTTCCACATCCGAGCGAGAGTATCTTAGGTACTTCTTATTCCACAGCCGGTGGCGGAAAAGGAAGCAATTCCGCAGTGGCAGCTGCAAGGGCAGGCGCCGATGTTGCAGTATGCTGTACTTTAGGACAGGATGCAAACGGTGAGGCACTTAAGGGTATGCTTGTGGATGCAGGAATCGATATCTCACACTGTAACCTGAAGGAAGGCTCCAGTACAGGTATGGCTGTTATCATGCTTGAAGAAGACGGCATGAACCGGATTGCCATCTACGTTGCCGCCAACATGGATACCACACCGGAAGATATCGAAGCAGCGTTTGAAGGCAAGGATTATGATGCAGTCATGATGCAGCTGGAGATTCCGTTGGAGTCCAATGTTAAGGCATTTGAGCTGGCCAAGGCAAAGGGAATGATCACCTGTCTTGACTGTGGTCCCGCTCAGTCATATCCGATTGAGAGGTTCCAGGGCATTACCATCTTATCCCCGAATGAAACCGAGACAGATGCTCTCGTAGGTATTCTTCCTGTGGATGATGAAACATGTCTGGAAGCCAGTAAGATTCTGAAAGAGAGAAGCAACTGTAAATACGTAGTTCTTAAGATGGGAGACAAGGGATCTTATATCTACGGGGAAGGAATCGCCCAGATGGTTCCAACCTTCAAGGTAGACGCAGTGGATCCTACCGCAGCCGGAGACTGCTTTACAGGTGTTCTTGTTATGAGATATGCAGAGACCGGTGACATCGTGGAAGCAGCAAGATATGCCAGTGCTGCAGCTGCGATCTCTGTGCAGAGCCTGGGTGCTCAGCCGTCTCTTCCGATGAAAGATGCCATCGATGCATTCTATGCGGAAAGAGCATAGCAGAAATCTTTTCATTTAATCTGAAATATCTATAAATGTCAAAGCGATGGGAGTGTCACCGATGTGGCACTCCTCCTTCGATTTTACCGATGGTACAGGAGATAACATCTATGACAAAGAAAGATACGCCCTTAAACTGGGCAGTTCTGGGTGCCGGTGTGATAGCAAATGAGATGGCAGAGGCCCTCCATAGTATGGGGAGACCTCTTTATGCCATAGGGAACCGTACCCATGAGAAGGCAGTGGCTTTCGCCAAACGACATGGCGTCAGGAAAGTCTATGACAGGATCGAGGATATGTTTTATGATGATCAGGTAGATATCATCTATATTACCAGCCCCCACAATACCCATTACCCATTTATGAAGACAGCACTCGCTCATGGAAAACACCTGCTGGTGGAAAAATCGATCACCCTGAACAGTAGAGAACTGGATGAAATGATAGCTTTGGCTCAGGAGAAAAATCTGATCCTCGCAGAAGCCATGACCATATGGCACATGCCTCTTTACAGGAAGCTGTGGGATATCGTGGAGAGCGGGAGATTAGGAAAGGTTCAGATCATCACCTTGAATTTCGGGAGTTTTAAAGAATATGATATGAACAACCGGTTTTTTAATATGAATCTTGCAGGAGGAGCCATGCTGGATATCGGTGTCTATGCATTATCCATCGTCCGTTCCTTTATGACGGAAAAACCGGAGGAGATTCTCAGCCAATGGAAACCTTCTCCCACCGGGTCCGACGAACAGGCAACCGTACTGTTGAAGAATAGTATGGGTCAGATGGCTACGGTGGCTCTCTCCATGCATTCCAAGCAGCCCAAGAGAGCCATGATCAGCTTTGAGAAGGGCTATATCGAAATCATGGAGTATCCAAGAGCCTGCAAAGCAACGATCGTTGATGCAGAGACAGGAGAGAAGACAACCCTGGATTGCGGCGAGACAGGCAAGGCTCTGTATTATGAGATGACAGATATGGAAGAAGCCGTGAAGACAGGGAATCCGGATATGATGAAACTGTCTTATTCCAAAGATGTCATGGATATCATGACCGGTCTTCGCAAAGACTGGGGGATGAAATACCCCGGAGAAGAATGGTAAATTAACCTGGGTTACGGTATAATCATAACAATATGTATTAGCATGAGAAACGAAAACGAGGAGATGAAGCATATGAGCAGACTGAAAGAACTCAGGAAATATGTAGATAAAGAGATCAATAAGATGGATGACAAGAAGAAACGGACCGGAGCTATTGCTCATCTGTACGGTGTTTCTCTCGCGGCTACCATGATTGCCAAAAAACGGGGATTTGATCCGGAATTGGCTTCCATGGCGGCTATGCTCCATGACCTGCACGCATATAAATCAGGGTCCTACGATGACCATGCCCACAAGGGGGCTGAGCTGGCAAGAAAGATCCTGGGCGGACTGAACCTTACC
>CAMNGO010000186.1 GCA_946538445.1 uncultured Lachnospiraceae bacterium | reverse complement strand
AGGGCTGCAAGATCCAGCCCTTTGATCTCGTGAATATCATTCCGAAGTACAGTCTCCCGCTGAAGCGGACTCAGGTTGTTGAACACCAGATCCTGCCACCAGTCATCAGTGATCTTGGGCAGCTTCTTCTCAAGCCACCCTCCAATCTGCTGGTTCAGCCGGAACATGTACTCATTCATCTTGCTGATGATATAGGAAGTGTCCATATGTTCTGCTCCATTTTATGCAGGCATCGGCTGCCTACATTTCCGCAATATCAATCGTGAATTTATATCTCTGATGGATCTGGGATTCATCATCCATATCCGCCAGCACAAGATAATAGTCCTGACCAGTCCGGTATTTCCCACTTCTTAGCGTGAACTTCTCCGTAATCAGGCGCTTACTTGCCTCTTTATCCCGGATATTGGCGATGATCGGTACATCAAAAGATATCTTCTTTCCGGTCTCATCCACAAAGAAGGCTACAAGTTTTCTCGGTTTATCCTTATCTGTTACCGGCGTCATCTGCATGAAATCCAGCTTGAATTCGGTGTTCGTAATCCTGGAGATAAAGGAACTGATCTCCACGTTCACATAGCCGGTATCCTGCTTTCCTTTTGCCGTAATAACTTTCACCACCGGCACGATCATCTCCTGCAGGGAAGAACCGCCATGAACATAGTTCATGCCTCCAGCCTGTTTCTTGATAATATCCGTTCCCATGGGGGTCGTGACAAAGATATGGTTAAAAGCACTGAGGTAAGCCAGGGATCTGCTGATAAGAGCATCATTCTGATACTCACTGTTGGAGAGCAGATACCTGTAATTGGTCTTTGGAACATCTGACTTGTCAATGGAGATCTTGTCGCTCTCCGTCAGCTTATCCCGCTTATAAATAAATCCATGGTCCGAAGTCACCAGAAACCTTGTGGCAGATACATAGCCGGTGAGCCGGTGTATCAGTGTCTGGATTTCCTTGACTGCCTCTTCGCAGGCATTGAAGACTTCATTTTCAGATCTTCCACCTTCCCCTCTCTGGTCAATCTGGTTCTGATAAACATAAACCACATCCTTATCCTGCAGGAGATCCCGGATTTCGCTCTGTTTTGCTGTCATCAGACGGTCAAAGTCCACACAGATAGAGCGCGGAATCTGGCTTTGCAGGATCTTCTGCCGATCTAATGTGCTATTGCCGCACTTCATTCCATCCACTGTAATATTCAGTTCTGCATCCACCTGAATATCTTTATTCGGCAGCAACGATGCCATACCCAGAGTGGTCTCAGAAGGAAGAACACTCAGCATATGGTTCATGCGGACCGTGCATTTTTCATCTAACTCCAGGTTTTCGAACAGTTCCCGGCCGCATTCATAGCGCATACCATCGGAGATGATAACAATCACACGGCCTTCTCTTCCATCCTCTCTCATGAACGGACGGACAAAGTCCGCATAGAACTGCTCCTGCCTTCTTCCGGCATAGTCCTTATAAGCTTCATCCGTAAGAAGCTGATTCCACTTAAAGGAAAAATCTGTCAGGAATTTGTTGGTATAGATATTTTCGACCAGATCCCGGAGCTTTTCTGTCTCCACCGTCATGCCGACGGCATCCATGTAGTAATAAAATTTGCGATAGTTCCGGTCGATCTGATAGGTGTTTTCGGTATAGTCCTGGACAACCTCCGTAAGCGTGGGCTTGAAGGAGTGCAGCGACACTCCCTTTAACACATGCCACGCATGATAGATCATCCTGTAGCGTTCACCGTACCGTTCATTATAGTGATAGCAGGGCTTTATCCGCTCTTCACAGATCTGCGGGATGGAAAGGCCGGCAATCTTTTCATCCAGCATGCCGTCTTCAATCTTTGCGATCATCCAGCTCAGCAGGTTTTCATCAAAATCAGGCAGCGCATCACACTCCAGGATATCCTCCAAACGAATCTGCCGGATCATGGTGGGTGCCTTCAGTTCCGCGGAAACTTTCTCGGCAAACCCATCATAGAAAGCCTTGCTCTCATCGTTATTCATCAGGTTCTTAACGAATACGACTGCATCATTCTGTCTGGCGGAGAGGAACGTTTTCCATCCTTTCGGAATATTCCCGCCAGTGACGGTATCCATATATGTCACAATCATCGTGCAAAGGAGCTCGGATATGGTCGGTGTTGGATCCCTGTATCCCAGATTCTTCTCGCAGAGCTCCCAGAAGATCCGGTCAAGTCTCTGACTTTCCATTCTCTTCAGGATGGCATTATCCTCTGCCCCTGCAAGGACAGTCTTTTTCAGAAGTTCATCAAAACTCAGCGTCTTCACTCCGGCAAGGACGCAGAGCATGCCAAGATGCAGCCTTTCCTTCGTAATATCCTCGATCGAAAGCTTCCGGAATTTATCGATATTACCGCTGGTCCAGAACTTCCGGAAACGCTTAACCTCGTCCTGGCACTCCGTGGGAATTCCGAGTTCTCCCATGATCTGCACCAATTTATCGGAGTAAAAATGCTGTGAATAATAGAAAATATCCGCAAGGAAATTCTCCCGGTCATCCGGACGGGAAAAAGGCGCATAAAGTAAGTAACTGCCCTCCGGATCCCGCTCTTCGATCTGAAGCTTTGTCTCAAACCAGTTGGATTCCGTGACGATCCAGAGCTTTACGCCTTCTGCCAGCGCAAAATCATGGATATTCTCCTCGTATGAGCCATCATCGTCATACCAGAAAACGAGTTTCCTTCCCGTCCCGGTAAACATGGCATTCAGTTTTTCCTGTATTTCTTTCAGATCCATTCCGTCAACCTCTTTCAGGCTCTTAAATCTTTGCCAACAGGTCTATCGTCTGCTTCTTCTTTCCTTCCGTCGAGACCTCCACTCCCTGGAACAACTGATAGTTCTTCCTCACGCCATCATCCAGATCCATCGGAATCCGCTGCAGTGCAATATGGGACAATGCTTGATAGTAAGGACGCAGCTCATTCAGCTGTTTCACATACTTATCCTTCTTTCTGGTCTCCCGTGCCCGTTCCGTTGCGCTGGTAGTCGTGGAAATGATGTACTCCGAATTCTGCAGTGAATTCTGGATTGCCGCCTGCGCATTATGCAGGTACACCGAACGAATCAATCCTATGGTATCCGGGGTGTAGCGATGGATATAGATCAGCGCCTTAAATCCGTTCTGCTTTCCTGAATCAAAAAGCCAGTAAATCGGTCTTTTGCCGGAACCAGTTACAGAATAGGTGTTGCAGTGATCCTTGTAGAAATCATTTAGGAAGTAATTCCGAATCACTGCCCGCGGCGTATCCCCTTTGTTTCCAAGGGCATCTGCAATAAATTTCAGGTTCTCCTCCAGCGTCTCCTCTCCATAAACGATACGAATGAAATCCACAAACCGCGAGACTATATCGTCTTTGAAGTACTCTTCATCCGTAATCGGGATGATTGCATCCGCATCCGGAATAAAAGTCTTATACTTTGTTGCGTAAGCCTCTTTCCAATCTCCACCTGCATAAGCAAGGCCTTCTACATCAAGAGAATAACGGCCAAACATGCAGCCAACGGCATAGGAAACCAAGCTTTTAACTTCTTTTACAATATTTGTTCTATTAATGGTTATATACCGATCATCAACTGTCGTATTGAACTCGTTTTGTAATCCGTATATATTAAGGAATATCTTATTGAGCAATTCTTCATTTCTTTTGACTCTCTGAAATCGATCTTCATAAAGCGCCTCTAAGTGCGTGTAACATTCTTTAATCTGCACATTATTTCTAATTAGTTGCGGATTAATTTCTTTTCTTATTGAAATCAGTGGGTGTGTTTTAAATTCCCAAGATTTTTCTTCAGAATCCCAGTCATATTTTTCCAAATTAATACATTCATTCACTAAGCTGTTCACTTCATCCAAATATTCATCACGAACAATTATCGGTATTTTGCCAACCGTACCTGATCCGGTATTAATTGTTGGATTTTTATATTGCACAAAATCAATAACAAGTTTGGTATTTAAAAATCCAAGCAGATATTTCAACACTCGTCCATCTTTAGCAAATAGCCCATTCGCTCCAGAATCAAATATTGCTCCTTTCGGAGAATACCGAAATCCCGTAGCACCTGTAGTCACTCCGCTCCATGTAATAGACTCATAAAAATATCTATCTTCACTACGAATTTCTTTACTATAACTTCCATATCTTTCTGCAACATATTTTTTTAACTCTAAACCATCACGCTCCCAATTAACCAAGTATGTATTGTTCCCATACCATTTTCTAAATTCCCCACCTTTATTATACGGGAACCATTTAGCC
>CAMNGO010000185.1 GCA_946538445.1 uncultured Lachnospiraceae bacterium | reverse complement strand
CACCAGTACAGGATTGAGTACCCCGGTTTCATCTCGGAACTGATCCGGCCGCGGGTTTTTTCCGATATGAGAATTCCGGCCTTGTATGTGGCTGTCTTCATTTCTCTGTCTGTCTCACTTGTGCTGTTTCTGCGCTTCCTCTATAAAGTAAGGAAGACGGAAAGAGTATTAAAGGAGAATTCAGTGGAGGCAAAAGATGCCGAGGAGATTCTCCACATCATTGATGAGTCCTGTCCTCTGCCGGTGAGAAGAACTGTTTTGCTGAAGGGACCGGTCATCGTAGGCTACCTGCATCCGGTCATCTACCTGCCGGAGACATACTTTACCAGGAAGAACCTGATTGACATCCTGAGGCATGAATACACTCACTGGAATAGGCATCATCTTGCCATCAAGTTTATTCTCCAGTGCGTTACCATCCTCTTCTGGTGGAATCCCTGCATCTATCTGCTGAGGAGGGATATGGTCCACCTCATCGAGCTGATCTGCGATGAGATCGCCATGGGAACCTATGAGCAGAAAGAGAAGCTTCATTACATAGCGACGATCCTTCAATGCCTGAAATATTCGGCCAAAGGTCCGGGGGAGGATAATACGGGAGATTGTGCCTTGGGATTCGCAGCTGTCATCAAGGGAAACCCTACAAAACAGAGGTTGACTTACCATCTGAACAAAAGCCCTCTGACTTCCGGAAAGAAATATCAGATCTATCTGTTGAACGGAATTACCATAGGTTGGCTGCTGCTATCTTATTTCGTGATTCTCCAGCCTTCCTACAAACCGGAAGATGTACAGAGATATTCCAACGAGGAGAATGCCTTCCTGATAGAGTGTCAGGACGGTTCCTATGAGTTTCACTATGGAACAGATATCATCCCGGTTCCCCGGGAGACTGTGGAACAGGATGGCTATTATATCTATCCCGTCATCCACTATGAAGAGTATAAAGATCTGAATGGTTATCAGGAGGCAAAAAGTTATCAGGAACTGTTACAAGGACAACAAGAATAAAAATATATAAAAAAGTGCTTGATTTTTCCAAACATATGATATATAATCAGTTTTGCGTGAAAAATTCATAGCACATGCGCCTTTAGCTCAGTTGGTAGAGCAGCGGACTCTTAATCCGCGTGTCCAGGGTTCGAGCCCCTGAAGGCGCACTCTGGCATCGGTTTGATGAAAGAAGCTCATCAAGACGGTGCTGTTTTTTTACCCTAAAGGCTAAGAGTGTGTATTCATGCGGGTTTCGACAGGTTGATAAGCGCCGATGTATTGAATATTTACGACTATCCGAAGGGGTTGATTCGTTGAAAAATGAACGATTTTTAAAGAGCAGGCCGGATACTCTTGGATACACAGAGCATTCGGCCTTTATTTATGCGGTTTTCAGGCGATTTTCACCCTTTTTTTCCGCTTTGAGGTGTCTGAATCAGCGAGACAAAGACATTCCCGGGGAAGGTTGTTTCGGCTTCCTTACAGGAACTTTTTGTGGCTTCAAGGCATTCTCAAACTGCTTTTCCTTATCTGCATCCAGAGTCTGATCGTAACAGTAGTACTTCAGGGTCGTCTCCTCATCGGCATGTCCCAACATCTGTCGTGCGGTGTTGATGCTGACTCCGCTGTTCAACAGAGCAGAACCGTAACTCTTTCGGTTTTTGTGGGAACTCCGATAAGGGATATCCAGGATCTTACAGTATTTCTCGAGAAGGCTGTTGATCACCCTCTGAGGGATGATCTGTCCATCCAGAGCGAAGATATAACCTTCGGTATCATAGCCATGTTCACGCTGGTACTCCCTGGCGGTATTGATGATATCTTTGGCATACCGGGTCAGATAGACCTGGCGGTCCCCATCATCGCTTTTGAGATGATCCACGATCTCATGGGTATCTCTCCGGTACATCCTTTGGATATGGATGTAATTGGGCGTTTCGATATCCTCGTAGCGTAGAGCCACCAATTCCCCGATCCGGACACCGGTCTGGTATTGGAAGATCAGGGCCAGCGGGGAGAGCCGATAATCTTTTACCTCATCAAAGAAATCCCTCCATGCCAGGTCTGTGATCGCTTCGATCTCCTCCGCAGTGTAGACCTGTGTTTTGTCCGGCTTCTTCTTCTCTCTCCGGTACATCTTCCGTTCTATCTTGACCTGGGCCATGGGATTGGAGCTGATGATACCGAGATCCACAGCATAATCCAGTGCCTGTCTCATGATTACCTGCACATTGACATATCCCTTTCTGGTCATGTCATATTTTTTTATCAGGGCATGTGCCCACTGGTCCAGATCAAGCTTGGTCAGCTCTTTCAGGGGCTTCTTTACGATGGCTGTTCCTTTATAGTAGGTATTCCAGTCACTTTTGATCCGGGAGATATAGGTTGTGGCGGTGGTGTGCAGATCCTTGTAGATGAGCCACTTTGGATAGAGATCTTCCAGGGTCATCCTTTCCTTACGGTCCGGTTTTTTCTGGTAAGTACCACTATAAAAGGAACAAAGGTCATCCAGGAGATCATCCCGGTCTTTCCGGACGATCATTCTGCGGCCTTCTTTCTTTGTCGGATCGAGCACGTGTGTCCGCCAGCGGGTATCCTTACCGGCACCCTGATAGATTTCATAAGGATGTTTTTCCAGTATCTCTTCTCTTCGTTTTCTGTTCATTTGTTCCAGTACATCATCCACGTTAAAGATACCATTCTCTGTGGCGAACTGCAACAATTCATTTAAACTGGGCTGACGTGTCAGGTTAAGATCGGATATAATACGGCCCCCTTCCTGTCCGGCGGCACAAAGACCTCATTCAGGATATGTGAGATGCGATTAAGTGGAACGTGCTGTAAACCGGCTGTGTTGCTGAAGTTAATAGATGAATAGCTAGTTAATGAAATAGGTATGCATTTTTGAATGTTCATGTTTTTTTTCCTTCCATTGGTTATCTATAAAGTTGTCTGTAACTGCTTCACATGATCTTTCCGTACCTGTTTGCCGAGGTCATCCCCGTCAATTAAGATAGCGACACGGTTAAGAACCATAGGAAAGAGTTTTCCTTCCAGTTCGTTCTTTGGATCCTTTAATTCCTTAAGAGTATAGCAGGTGGTAATAAGAACCGGTTTATTGCAATGATCCACCCGGTTCATAACTTCTATCGCTAAAGGAACGTGAAGTTTGTTCAGAAAGCGGAGATCAAAATCGTCAAGGCAGACAAGAGACTTACTAAAGATGCTGTCAAGACGCTCCTTCCTGTCGTGAAAAGACATAGCTGTCAGTTCTTCCAGCAGTTGACTGAAAGAAACCATAACAGCAGGATAACCGCTTTCTATAACATCGTTGACGATACAGGCTGCAGCAAAGGTCTTTCCCCTTCCCGGTGGGCCCCAGAAGAGGAGACCGCAAGGGGCAGGTTCCTTCAAAAACTGGATATAGTGTTTCAGTTTGTATGCCAGCTCAGAGTTTTGATCCTGCATGTTGTCAAATCGGCAATCCCATAAAGTCTTCCAACCAAGACCATCATTCTTAAGATGATGGATGAACCGCTCCCATTCGGCGGCATCCCTTTTTTTCTGGTCTTCTTTAAGCTCTTTTAGCTGACAGTCACAGGGAATCTGGAGACGTAATTCATGGCCAAAAATGATGGCAAGGCGTTGCCTTGGCTTGCGACAATTCCGGCAATGGATCAGGCCGTCATCAGGATCAATATATTCGTCAGGTTGCAAAAGGGTTTGCGTCATAGGCTCTCTCCTTCCTCATAGCTGTAATCTTTGTTTCTCCAACTAAGATCCGCATCATCATTATTCCACCTCCCTTCATATGGTGTTTTATTAATATGATTGGAATCCTGTCCATCATATCCTTTAGTTATTGTTCTATAGTTCTTACTCTTATTATTCTTAATAGTGGACACTTTTCCGGTCATGTGATGTCCGGAATTCTGGTCATGTGATGTCCAGTTTTCCGGTCCTCTCATGTCCGGTTTTTCGGACACCGGAATTCTGGTCCTCTTGGCTGTCGCAGAGCCAGATTCGGCAGAGAAAGAAGCTTGTGGCAGAAGAACATAAATAAGATTGGATTTTCCGATTCCCTGCCTCTTTCTCCGGATCAGGTCATGCTCTTCCAGAGATCGCAGACAGTCTTCAATCGTTGTTTTGCTTTTACCCAGTTTATTCCTCAGATCAGTGATGGAATAGCGGATAAAGGTATGCCCCCGGGAATCGGTCCAGTCAGGACTGGTTATGGAGAGACGGGTCCGGTCAAGGAGGACCATGTACAGGATCTTTGCAGTCTCATTCAGAT
>CAMNGO010000184.1 GCA_946538445.1 uncultured Lachnospiraceae bacterium | reverse complement strand
CCTCACATCGTCGGCTGGGTAAGACGAGGGGATGAGGAACACTCAGATTCCGGCATTGCTGTGCTTCTTTCGAATGGTGAAGGGGGAACTAAGAGGATGTTTATGGGCACCGATCATGAAGGAAGAGTATACCGTGACGCAATCGGTAACTGCCCTGAAGAAGTCGTGATTGACGACGACGGATGGGGTGAGTTCCGTACAGAAGGTGGAAATGTGGCCGTCTGGGTCAGGGAGAAAGCATTCGAGGAACTGATCGTCAATGATTGATGCCGGAAGCCAATGAGAACATCATAATTATTGTCCATTTTATTAGCCTTTATCAGCAGTTTATCATGGGAAATATATATATTTACTTGCAGATATATTGTATGATAAAGAAAATACAAATGAATTGTGAATTGATTGAGAAATGAAAGATTACAAAGAAATGAATACAGTGCTGAGCGATGTTGAATCAAGAGATATCGTTCAGGAAATGAAAAAATATATTCAACATGGCAATGTTTCAACTTATGAACACTGCAAAAATGTTGCAAAATTAAGCTATGATATTAACAGAGCGCTCTCAATGCATGCTGATCTGAAGGTTTTGCTTACCGGAGCTATGCTTCATGACTTCTATCTATATGACTGGCATAATGAAGATGGAGGGGAGCATAACCTCCATGGATTTAAACATGCCAAAACGGCCTGTGATAACGCCAAAAAATATTTTGATGTAGACGATGAGACAAGCCATGTGATTTATTCTCACATGTGGCCATTGAATCCGGAACGAGTTCCAAAAACGAAAGAAGCATGGATTGTCTGTGTTGCGGATAAATGTATTTCTTTATATGAAACTCTGTTCAGAAGGAAAAAAGAATAGTGTCCAATATTAACCATGACAGGAACAAGTCAAGCACTTTGGGAGTTTATCCCCAGGGTGCTTTTTCTGTCTCAACAAAAAAACAGCGTGTTCACAGTGATTGCCAAGTTGGTTTCCCCGATTATGACGGATATGGCGATCGCTTATCTTTCATTGATTGGCTCCGTATTGATCTTCTGTGTTGGGGTAAACCTTGTCTGGGGTAAGACTATCCGTGTGGCAAATATGCTTCCCTCGATTATATTTGCTGTGATTGCGGCGTACCTGCCTTGGACATTTTAATAGTATTAGCCTTCCTCTTTATAACATCGTATTAAATTCTAACAACACAAAGGTGTAAAACATGTGATTGTTATCAGGACAGAGAGGAGCTAAGCAGATGAAAAAGATTCTGATACAGATTAAACAAAATAGACTGTTTCGACAAATGCTTACGATTATTGCGGTCTGCGGACTGTTGCTGTCGGTAGGCTGCCAGGCGCCTGAGATTGACAGGGATTTATCGGAAGCCAAAGATCAGGATAAAACAAAGCTTGAGGAAATACAGGAACGAGGTGTCCTGAGAATAGGTACGGCAGGAGACTATCAGCCCATGTCCTACCTTGATCCGGAAACAGGTTCCTATGTCGGTTTTGATGCGGAGCTGGCAGAAGATCTTGCCGGTAATCTGGGCGTTAAAGTAGAGTACGTTAAAACATCCTGGCCAACTTTGATGGATGATACCAACGCAGGAAAATTTGACCTGGCAATCTGTGGTATCACCATTACGGATGCCCGAAAGGAACAGGCGTTGATGTCTGATGGTTACTTTGAAAATGGAAAGACAGTTCTTTGCCGTGCAGAGGATGCTTACAAATATACAAGCCTCGAAGCAATCAACCGACCGGAGGTTCGTGTAATGGAAAATCCGGGAGGTTTGAATGAACAATTTGCCCGCGAAAATCTGCCGGATGCGACTTTGATGATCCATGATGTTAATCAGGAGATTCCGGGTTTGGTTGCCTCAGGCCAAGCAGATGTCATGATCACGGAAATCATGGAAGCCGGATATTATGTCGGGCAGGATGATCGCCTTGCCGCACCCCTAATCTATGAACCCTTTACCCATGGGGAACTGGGTATCCTCATGCCAAAAGGGTCGGAAGACCTGTTGGACTATGTGAATGAATTTCTGAGGCAAGAGAAAAAGTCAGGTAGAATCGATGAACTGGCAGAAGATTACTTCTTCAAATATACGGATGATGAGGTGCTGAAACCAGCTGCATAGGTTGATCTTCGGATTAAAATGTTATATTTAAGATGTCTTTCTTTGGTGCTTCAACAACTGGTTGGAGCACCTTTTTGTAGTTCCGATTATATGGTATACTTCATATAGAAGTCGTTATCCATATTATGTCAGGATTAACAATAGATGGAAATTGAAATGGGACAGACAGGAGGTATGGCCATGAAAGATAGAATCAGGGAAACTTATAGGAAGAAGATTATGACTTCCGAGGATGCGGTAAAGGTTGTGAAGAGCGGGGATACTGTTTTTCTGGGTATTACCAGCAGCACAGCCGACGCATTATGTGATGCCCTGGAAAAAAGGGCGGACCAGCTTGAGGAGGTTACTCTTACCACTTCTCACGCCCTGGGTTCCTCCACCCTGGTTTCAAAGCTTGACAAAAGAGCCTTCCGGGTAGTCAGCTGTTTCCTGGGACCATGGGAGAGGGCGGCAGCCCGACTGGGTTCCGTGGACTATACCAGTATCCACCTGAGCCAGATTGATATCTGGTGCAGCCGGGTCGTACCCCCGGATGTGGCTTTCCTGGAAGTCTCCCCACCGGATGAGGAAGGGTATATGTCTTATGGGTCTTCCGGGGTGAGTTTCTTCGATCATATCAGGGAAGCGGCAAAGATTATTATTGTCCAAGTCAATAAAAATGCTCCCTGGGTCTACGGGGACCGAAACAAGATCCATATCAGTCAGGTGGATATTATAACTGAAGCAGACAGGCCTCTACCCACCATAGACCAGAATAATGCTGATGAGGCAGTCCAGACCATCTCAGCCCACATCATTGAACAGATACCGGATGGAGCCTGCATCCAACTGGGACTTGGAAATGTATCTTCCACGGTAGGACTGGGACTTGGGAATAAGAATGATCTGGGTATTCACAGTGAATTGATGACCGACTCACTCATGCATCTGATGAAATCCGGGGTGGTCACAAACCGCTATAAAAAATTCAAAAAATGGAAGAGTGTGACTTCCTTTGCCTACGGGACAGAAGAACTATACCGCTTTATCGATCACAATAAAAAGATGTATTTCCTGCCCTACACTGTGGTGAATGATCCGGTGGTGATTGCAAAAAATGATAATTTTATCTCCATCAACACCGCATTCTGCATCGACCTTTATGGACAGGTCTGTGCGGACCATCTTGCCGGAAGACAATTCAGCGGTACAGGAGGACAGGTGGACTTTGTAAGAGGAGCCCAGATGTCAAGGGGAGGGAAATCCTTTATGGCTGTCACCTCCACCAACACCAACAAAAGAGGGGAGAGACAGAGCAAAATTGTGGCTCAATTACCCAAAGGGAGCTTAGTCACAACGACCCGGTCCGATGTTCAGTATGTGGTGACGGAATATGGCTGTGCCGACCTAAAGCCTCTCACCATGGGAGACCGGGCAAGGGCCCTGATTTCCTTGGCCCATCCTGATTACAGAGAGCAACTGAAAGAAGAAGCCAAGGCTATGGGCATTTTTTCCTGACATAGAAAAGTTATATCCCGGGCAGAATTCTGCTTGAATCCTGCCCGGGATACATCGTATATTTTTCAAAGTTCCTCTTGCGGATTATTATTGTGTTGTATTATAATATGTTAGTAGCATCTAACTGATAAACATGCCTTTACCAGGCATATTTTTTTACGAAATGGATTAGTAATAACTAATTAAAGTAAGCGGTGCAGGACAGTTACATATGAGATAAAAAGGAGTAAGACAGGTATGAACACTCTTTACCGTACCCATATTTCAGATAAGCTTTGGCTGTTATATGATATCCCTGGCAATGCCGGGTGGATTACCTATATCATCTGTACAGTAAGGGCAGCCTGGAAGAAGAAGGATCCGTATAATTTGGCTGCTTTCATTCCTGCTGCCTTTATGCTGGTTGGGGTATCAGAACTGATCAGCGAGAGGATCGTAGGCCTTGATCGTATACTAACCGGGAAGATGCTTTGCCGTGGCTTCGGATCGATGACTGCCGGTGGTTTTTTTGGAATCCTTCTGGCTATAGCAGGGGTAAGAAAAGGGAAAAAACATGCGTCAGAACTGTTAGGAGGGTCTTTATTATGCGCTGTCTTTGCGGGGCTACTGTTAAAAAGCTATAAGAAAGAACAAATACAAAATATAAATCTTTAATTACCACAAGGGAGGAAAGAATCATGTTAGAACTATTAGAGAAGATCAACTG
>CAMNGO010000183.1 GCA_946538445.1 uncultured Lachnospiraceae bacterium | reverse complement strand
AACAGGTCTTAACTGTTCCATCTTGATCTGACGCTCTTTCTCCGTGGTGAGAAGCTTCATGATGGGCGGCTGGATGATAGGAACCAGTGACATGTAAGAGTAAGCCGCCACGGCGATGGGACCCATCAGGGCAGTCTGGCCCAGTTTTCCGGCCAGGAAGATGGAAGTCGGGCCGTCCGCTCCACCGATGATGGAGATGGCTGCGGCTGCCTTGCCGTTAAATCCCATGAGGATTGCCAGGAAATATGCCGTGTAGATACCGAACTGTGCCGCGGCGCCCAGCAGAAAACTCTTGGGGTTGGCGATCAGCGGTCCGAAATCCGTCATGGCTCCAACCCCCATAAAGATGAGGGATGGAAGGATACTGGCTTCATCCAACAGATAAAAATAATGTAATAATCCGCCCTCTTCCATGATAGGCGGGTAGAGGTTCACAAGCAGCATACCGAAGGAGATGGGAACCAGAAGGAGCGGTTCATATCCCTTGGCAATGGCCAGATACAGGAAAACCAGGGCCACGATGATCATGATGAAATTGCCCGGTTTCAGAAATGTGAATCCGGTCTGGGCTGCCAACCCCTGGATTGCTTCTATAATTGATTGCATATAGTTACCTCCATAATAAGCCGGACTATTCCATGGTGATCAGGACATCTCCGCCTTCCACCGCATCGCCCACGGACACTTCCACGGTAGCGATGGTACCGTCCTGAGGTACTCCAATCTCATTTTCCATCTTCATTGCTTCCAGGACTACAGCTACGGCACCTTTCTGAACGGTATCTCCCGGTTTCACTTTCACATCGACGATCTTTCCTGGCATGGGAGCTTTCACTTCCACACTGCCGGCTGAGCCGGATGCTGCCGCCGGGGCCTTCTTGGCCGGTGCCTGCGGGACAGGTGCTACAGGGGATACCAGGGGAGCTGCGGGAGCGGTTCCCATCTGGTCTGCCTGGATCTCTTCCACGCTTACATCATATGCTACGCCATTTACGGTAATTCTATAGTTTTTCATCTCATTTCCTCCTAACAGACTTGAACAAGTCCCAATCTATCTCCGTCTGGTATTCTTTGCCCTGCGTATGGAGCGGACAACCAATCGATCTTTGCTGGATGATGTGCCGGCATGATATGCCATGATAGCTGCTGTGATCACAGCCACCAGTTCCTCATCACCCACCAGTTCTTCCTCCTCTTCCACGTCCCGGATAATCTGAGGAACCTCCTCCGAGACCTTCGGATCCTTCTTCTCCTCCCGGTTTTTTAATTTCTTCTCGATCTCGGGAACGAATCTGAAGAAAGATATGATAAGGGAGATAAAGATTAATACAATAAACACAGTACCCATACCAATCAGGGTATTAAGGAGGGCTGTCGTAAATAATTGCATATACTCACCTCACTAAATTGCTGTATGTTTCTTCTCCGGGGATTCCTGCTTCTTTCCGAAGAGCATCTCATAGGCTGCGATCAGTCTCTTTCTGGTGGCGTCCGGTGTGATGATATCATCCACATAACCACGCTTGGCAGCAGCCAGAGCGCTTCCCTGCAGTTCTTTGTATTCCGCTGTCTTCTCCCGGATCAGAGCGGGCTTGTCCGGGTTTCCTGCGATCTCATCGGCGTAGATGATGCGGACCGCCTGGGAGGCGTCCATCATACCGATGGCAGCCTGGGGCCATGCCAGTACAAAATCAGCTCCGACGGACTTGGAATTCATAACCACGCCGGCGGTACCGAAGGCTTTCCCCACGATCAGATTCACTTTGGCTACATTGGCAGATGCAAGTTCTGCGGTAAATCCGGCCATGGCAGCAGCCAGGTCTTTCTCTTCTTCCAGAGTTGCTTTCATCCCTTCCACATCCGTCACGGTAAGGACCGGGATGGAGAAGGCATCGCAGAATCTGACAAAGCGCGCGGCCTTCTTTAAGCCTTCTGCCGTGAGAACCGGCCGGGCGTTGGCTACAGCGCCGACTGTCATACCGTTGAGACGAAGGAATCCTGTCTTCATCTCCTTGGCATAATCTGCCTTTGTCTCTATAAATCCATGGCCGTCCGCAATGGAAGAAAGCAGATATCCGGCATCATAGACGGAATCATTCAGTTCTTCGATGACACGGTTCAGGTCGTCTTCACACTCTGTATAGGCATCGTCCGCCTCGTAATCTGACGGCAGGTAGGCAATCAATGCGCGGATCTTCCGGATCATGTCCTGCTCATCCTCACACAGGAAGTCCACATTGCCTGCGGTTTCTGCCTGGTAGTCGGCGGATGCGGTATTCTGTTTGCTCTCGATATTTCCTTCCAGGGTATTGGGGCTGTTCACAAATAATGCGCTTCCCTCCCTGGTCATGAAGGTAAAGTCGGACATGGATGTCATGACGGAGCTTCCTCCACCACACATGCCGCACACGGCTGCGATCTGAGGGATCTTGCCGGAGGCCTGTACCTGCTTATAGAAGATACTGCCAAATGCTGCCAGGGCATCCCCTGCTTCCTGAAGACGCAGACCTGCACAGTCGATCATACCGATCACCGGTGCTCCGGTCTTCATGGCCATATCATAGACTGCCGCGATCTTTCTGGCATGCATCTCTCCCATGGAACCGCCAAGCATACTGGCATCCTGGCTGTAGACATATACCATCCGGTCTCCCAGAACACCGTATCCGGTGATGACCCCGTCTCCTTCCACTTTTTTTGCTCCCAGATTATAGTCCGTATTTCTGGCTGAGACATAAGATCCCAGTTCCACAAAACTATTTTCTTCCAGGAGGAGCTCTATTCTCTCACGAGCACTCATCTTTGAATCACTCATATTCCTTCCTCCGTTTTAAGACAGAATAAACTATTGTATTTTTAAACGAACACATTGATAATAGCAAAAAGTTCTCCGTAAATCAATAGTTTTATGTTAGTTTTTTAACATTATCGTAAGATTATTGTAAGAGGAAAAATTTGGATAAGATTCTGTATATTCCATGATTCATGGGGATATCGAGAAATCAGTATACGGTATTTAATATATTATCCAGCATTTTCTTCATAAATATTGTTATTTTTTTAACGTTATTTTCGACTGACCATGTATTGTTTTAGTATTTTTTAGTGAAATCAATCCCTGTCGTAAGCAATTTTTTACTCTTTTGTTTCTTCCTAAACCAGTTTCATTTACAAGACAATTTACTTATATACACAACATCTTAGTGATTTCTAACTGATAAAAAGCTCTGCCGTCACCTTGAAAGCACAGGATATATTTGATGTTTTTCAAGGGATTGGAAATGAAATGAATTTTGGCCATGAGTAATCAAAATAAATACTTATTTATCCGAAAATACTGAAAAAAAACAGAAGTAACTCTTTCCTAACGAAAGGGTTACTTCCCTGTAATAAGCGAAAAATAATGCATATTTTATAAACAGACCTATTCCTTTGTCCCCATTTTGATAGACAAACATCACATTGACAGACGGTTATACTGTCACATCGATGGGGGCGCCCAGCTCCTCGATGGCTTCTTCCATGAAGCTTTGTTTGGTCACCTCATCGATATCCGGCAGGTCTTCGATGGATGAGACACCGAAGCAACGTAGAAATTCCTCCGTGGTCCCGAAAACGATGGGCCTTCCGATGGTATTCTTTCTGCCGAGTTCCTTAACCAAATTGTATTCCACCAGTTTGTTGACGGCAAAATCACTTTTCACACCCCGGATGGCTTCGATCTCCTGCTTGGTCACCGGCTGTTTGTAAGCGATGATGGACAGGGTCTCCAGCATGACATCCGTGAGGGATCGTTTTTTGGGCTGGCTCACCAGTTTTCTCACATATTCATAGGTCTCTATCTTGGTGCAGATCTGCCAGGCATCCTCCAGCTCAATGAGGGTGAGTCCTCTGGAATCCTGCTGATAGTCCTCCTGCATCTGCGTGAGGATACGGCGCAGTTCCTCCGTTTCCATCTCCATCACTTCCGCCAGCCGGTTGATGGGGACGGACTCTCCCATCGTGAAAAGGATTGCCTCCAGTATGCCTTTTACCTTATCCTGTTGTTCCATGGATATCCTCCTGTATCCTCTCGGCCTCCCGGCTCGTCCGGGGGTATCTTACTACAATGCTTCCTTATGGGTCAGGTAGATCTCCGCGAAGTTGTTCTTCTGGGTCACCATGATCTCCCCTTCTTTCATCAGTTCCAGAACAGCCAGGAAATGGACGATGATGTTCTCCCGGTCAGGCTGGATCTCCAGCAGGGTCCTGAAATTGATATGGGACATCCCCTTCATCTGTCGGCGGATCTGCTCCATGCAGTCCTCCACCTTGTACTGCTCCCGCTCGATCTTTCCGAACCGGCTCCTCACCGGGTCCTGCCGGTCTTTCTTCCGCTTCATGACCATGCAGAAGACCTCATTCAGC
>CAMNGO010000182.1 GCA_946538445.1 uncultured Lachnospiraceae bacterium | reverse complement strand
TACGCAGAGAAAGAGAACTTGAAGAGAAGGGAGAAGTAAAATAATGGTGGCTGTTCTTTTTATATCATTTGTTATTTGTCTCGCAGTGGGAGTTCCCGTTGCATTCTCTTTGGGCATAGCAGCAGTTCTTTATTTTCTTGGATCCGGGATGCCCATAACCCAGTTCGCACAGCGCTTTTTTGCGGGACTTGATTCCTTTACGCTTCTTTGCATTCCGGGATTTACATTTGCGGGAAATCTCATGAATCAGGGAGGAATTTCAGATAAGCTTCTGGGATTTGCAGATGCCATGGTGGGACATCTTTCCGGCGGTCTTGCCTATGCCAATGTTCTTGCCTCCATGGTCTTCGCGGGAATTTCCGGAACGGCCCTTTCGGATACGGTTTCCCTTGGCGGTGTTGAGATCCCGATGATGGCAAAGCAGGGTTATGATGTACCCTTTTCAGTAGCTGTTACGGCGGCATCATCCTGTATGGGACCTATCATTCCGCCTTCTGTTCCCATGATCATTGCAGCTACCATGACAGGACTTTCGGTTTCCAAGATGTTTATGGCCGGAATCGTACCGGGCATCCTCATGGGCGGCGGCATGTGCTTTGTTTGCTGGTGGGAGTCCAAAAAGAATCATTATCCCAAGAGAGACAAGATGAGCTCCCTGAAGGAAATACTCCATGAAGGAAAGGAAGCCATCTGGGCCATCATCATGGTTGGAATCATTCTGTTCGGAATCATGGGGGGAGTGATGACCCCCACAGAGGCGTCAATAGTATGTATAGCCTACGGAACCATCGTTTCCGCATTCATATATAAGAAGCTGGATATTCCTACATTTTACAGCTGCCTTAAGGCAACTCTGTCATCGGCTTCCGCCATCATGGGACTGGTTGCTTTTGCCAATGTCTTTGCCTATATCATGACAAAGGAACGTATTCCGAATATGATCGCGGATTCCATGCTTAGCCTTACCAGCAACAAGTACATCATCCTGCTCCTTATAAATCTGTTCCTTGTTTTCGTGGGAATGTTTATGGAGACCATAGCGGCGATCCTCATTCTGTTCCCGGTTCTTCTGCAGCTTGCTACGGCAGTTGGAGTTGATCCGATACAGTTCGGTATCATAGTTGTAATGAACCTTGTTCTCGGATTATGTACACCTCCTGTAGGAGTATGTCTCTTTGCGGCAACCTCCATCGGAGACAGAACTTCAAGAGAAATGGGAGGCAACGGTAATAAACTTTCCGAGAATGTCATCGCCCTTATCCCGTTTATGATCTCAAACTTCACTGTGCTTGCGCTTACAACCTACGTGCCGGCTCTTACAGTGGGAGTTGCTAATTTTATTTCGGGTAAATAGAAAAGAGGAGAATTATGGAAAAGATAAAAGCAGTAAGAATTATGGAACCTGAGAATCTCAGGATCGTTGAAGAAGAAAAGCCACAGATAGATGAAAAGAACAATGTCCTTGTACAGGTCAAGGCTTCAGGCCTTTGCGGATCTGATGCAGGTATATATCACGGGACCAATGCAGCAGCTACCTATCCACGCATCATAGGGCATGAGATCGTTGGCGAAGTTGTTGAGTGCGGACCCACAGCCAAAAAGGTCAAGGTGGGAGACAGGGTCATCATAGATCAGGTAACAAATTGCGGACACTGCTATGCCTGCAGACACGGTCGTCCCAATGTATGCCAGAACCTTCAGGTGAGAGGTGTACATATCGATGGCGGCTACCGTGAGTTCATAGCTGTGCCGGATGAGCATTGCTACATACTTCCCGAGGGACTTCGCTATGTTGATGCGGTTCTCATCGAGCCTACAACAATTGCTGTTCAGGCCTGCTCAAGAGCGGAAATAAAGGAGGATGATGAAGTTCTCATAAACGGACAGGGAGCCCTTGGCGCCAGAATGCTTTCCATTGTGAAACTTTACCATCCGAAGAAGATCATAGTTTCCGATATCTTCGATGAGAAGCTTCAGGAGGCACTGGAGAATGGTGCGGATATTGCCATCAATCCCATGAAGGAGAATTTTGCAGAGAAACTTAAGGAAGTGACCACAGATGGTTACGGACCGACTGTTTCCATTGATTGTGCCTGCACAAAGGATTCACTGGGAACCCTTATCGGAGTGACAGGCAATGCGGGACGTGTCATCACCATGGGATTCACCACAAGTCCTACTGAGGTTACAAACTTCGGCATCACTTCCAAGGAGCTGGATATCAGAGGATCAAGACTTCAGAACAGAAAGTTCCAGGAGGTTATAGATCTGGTAAAGGAAGGAAAGGTTGATCTCGATCATAAGATCTCCCATGTCTGTGACTTCCGTGAAGCCCAGTCGGCATTTGACTTTAATGATACCCACGATCCATCCATAAGAAAGATTGTTTTCACCATGGAGGGAGAACCATACAAGGTTAGACCGGATAAGGATTGAGTGGCATAAGTCGATATCAGACCGTTTCACGTTATGGCTGTCGGGAATATGAAACCCCTTGGATTTGCTGCAGTGGGAACGCCGGCCAATGAAATTCATTTTGGCGGGGGCATCAGTCCTGTGGGACGTGTCAGGAATATTGGTTTTACATGGGAGAGTGTTTTTTATGAAAGCATTCTCCCATAATTATAGATGCATTTATGAGAAGGTCCGTTATGACCTGGGGAGGTGGAAATGTTTGATGTTCTTATAATCGGAGGAGGCGTGGTGGGATCGGCCATCGCAAGACAGCTTTCAAGATATAAACTGAAGATCGGAGTGCTGGAAAAGAACCTTGATGTGTGTTATGAGACCAGCGGAAGAAATACGGGAGTCTGCCATGGTGGATTTGCCTATGACCCGGGATCGCTGAAAGCGCGACTCTGTGTTAAAGGCAATCAGATGATGGGTGATCTTGCGGAGGAACTTGACTTCAGTTTTAAACGCTGCGGTAAGGTTCTCGTAGGGTTCACAGAGGAGGAAAGAGCAAGGCTTCAGGAGGTTATGGAGCAAGGCGAAAAAAACGGAGTCAGACATCTTTCCATAATTGAAAAGGAAAGACTTCACGAGCTGGTTCCTACAGTTGAAGGAGAGTTTGCCATGTATTCCCGGGATTCGGGAATACTTGATCCCTTTATGCTGACCATAGCTCTGGCGGAAAATGCCCATCGGAACGGTGTCAGTTACTATCTTGATAATGAAGTAGTGGGAATCCGAAAAGAAGAGGATGATACCTGGACTGTAAGTACCAGGCATGGAGAGACCGGAACCGGCGGTGAAACAACATACCACACTAAATGGGTGATCAATGCAGCAGGACTCGGATGCGGCATCATATCCGATATGCTGGGACTTAAGGGAAACAGGATCATAGGCTCCAAGGACGACTACATCATCCTGGACAACAGGCTGTCGAAGCTGGTACCCATGCCTATTTATACAGTTCCATCCAATACCTACATGGGCATACATGTTTCCGTCACAACCGATGGTAATGTTCTTCTGGGACCTACAGCGGAGGATACGGAAGATCTTCACTGGTACGGAGTGGCACAGAAGAATCTTGATTATCTTTATGAGGAAGCCACAAAGATATGGCCCCATGTAAACAGAGGCGATTACATCAGGACTTACACAGGCATCCTTCCCAAATGGATAGATGAGAATGGAAAGATACAGGATTTCAAGATCGAGATAGTGGATGATTGCGCGCCTCATGCTGTTAATCTTGTGGGTATCGAGTCTCCGGGACTCACGGCTTCCGTTGCCATTGCGGATTATGTGATAGAACTGATGAAGGCCCGTATGGATATGGAAGAAAATCCGGCCTTTGTTCCTGTAAGAAAGGGTATAAAGAAGTTTTTCGAGATGAGTGAGGAAGAACAGGCCGAATGCATTGGCAGGAATCCGGATTACGGTGAGCTCATCTGCAGATGCCAGAAGGTGACCAAAGCAGAGATACTTGAGGCTGTGAGAAATCCTCTGGGCGTACATACTATGGTCGGCGTAAAGTATCGTACACGAAGCATGATGGGAAGGTGCCAGGGAGGATACTGTCAGATGCGTATCGCAGAACTTCTTGAAAAGGAGTACGGCATCAGTGATACAGAACTTGAATATAACAGACAGGGTTCGCAGCTGTTTTTCGGATCGGTGAGGTGAATTGGTTCCCGGAAAGCATGGTTTTCCCGGCAAGAGATTGCGATGCGGCTGAAGTATATGATTTTTTGGGGATTTTAAAAGCAACCCATGAAAATATATGAGGAAAAGGTATGAGTGAGGAAATAAAAAAAATAGATGTTCTTATCGTGGGCGGAGGGCCTGCCGGTCTGAGCGCTGCGGTGGAGCTGTGGAAGAAGGGTATCAGGGATATCCTTATAGTTGAACGTGAAAAGCACCTTGGAGGTATACTCCGTCAATGCATACATGATGG